>CAZFXH010000033.1:0-3867 GCA_964522905.1 uncultured Anaerolineaceae bacterium | reverse complement strand
CTCGCGATCGAACCACCACATGGCCGCGGCGATGCGACCGCCGATGACCATGAACAGCAGGTGATAGAGCTCGTCGAACCACCACTTGTTGAGCGACGCCCGGTACAGGAACGCCAGACCGGGTCGGGAGCTGATCTCGCGGACCCGCTCCGGGCGGGCGGGCAGGTGCAGCGCGCCGATGTCGGCCCCGAACAGGCGCCACGCCAGGGCGACGCCGATCGCCGCGACCGTGACGCTGGCGAGGATCAGCACACCGTCGATGCCGAACAGCGCGTACGGCTCGTGGGGCAGGTGGAGCAGCTCGTCCGTGGAGTGGTGGAAGACCGGCTCGAGCCAGTGATGGAGCGTGCTGTCGCCGAGCGGCAGGCCGAGCGCCATGCCCAGGAAGATGGACGGGATCGCCAGCAGGACCAGCGGGATCGTCATCACCCTCGGCGATTCGTGGATCCGCTTCCAGAGCTCGCTCGGACCGGCGAACTCGCCCCAGAAGGTCATGCCCATGAGCCGGAACATGTAGAAGGCCGTCAGGAACGCCACGAACAGGCCGATCCCCCAGACCCAGTAGAAGCCGAACTTGAAGGCCTCGCCCAGGATCTCGTCCTTGCTGAAGAACCCGGCCAGCGGCGGGATGCCGGAGATCGCGATCGAACCGATGAACATCGTCGCGTAGGTGATGGGGATCTTCTGCGCAAGGCCGCCCATGCGGCGCATGTCCTGCTCCTCGTGGACGGCGTGGATGACCGAGCCCGACCCGAGGAACAGCAGGCCCTTGAAGAAGCCGTGGGTCATGAGGTGGAAGATCGCGGCCGTGAACGCGCCCACGCCCAGGGCCGCGAACATGTAGCCGAGCTGGCTCAGCGTCGAGTACGCGAGGACGCGCTTGATGTCCGTCTGGGTCATCGCGATCGACGCCGCGAGGATCGCCGTGAAGATGCCGATCGCGGCGACGATGACCATCGCGTCGGGCGCCGAGGCGAAGAGCTCGTTCGAGCGGGCCACGAGATACACGCCCGCATTGACCATGGTGGCGGCGTGGATGAGCGCGGACACCGGGGTGGGGCCCTCCATCGCGTCGGGGAGCCAGACATGGAGCGGGAACTGGGCGCTCTTGCCCATGGCACCCGCGAACACGAGCAGGGCGGTCGCGAACAGCGGGATCGGGTTGGCGTCGCCCGCCTCGAGCATCGTGTGGATGGACTCGCGGATGTTCAGCGTCGCTGCTCCAGCGGCACCGGTGTTCACCCAGATCGCCATGATGCCGAGCGCGAAGCCGACGTCGCCGACGCGGTTGACGATGAACGCCTTCTTGGCCGCCAGGGCCGCGGAGCGCTTGCGGTACCAGAAGCCGATGAGCAGGTAGCTGCACAGGCCGACCAGCTCCCACGCGACGAACGCGACGAGCCACGAGTCGGCGAGAACGAGCAGCAGCATCGAGAACATGAACAGGTTGAGATACGCGAAGAACCGCCAGTAGCCCGGGTCGTGGCTCATGTAGCCGACCGAATAGATGTGGACCAGCAGCCCGATCGTCGTGACGACGATCAGCAGGCACGCGGTCAGCGAATCGACGACGAAGCCGACCTCCACGACGAATTCGCCTGCCGGGATCCAGGTGAACCAGTGGAGGGCGTAGCCATGCGCGTCCTCCGACCCCTCGAGCAGCGGCGCCGCTCCCGTCAGGACCTGATAGGCCAGCGCCATCGCGATGACCCACGCCCCGAAGATGACGAGCACCGGGCCCCAGTGCGCCTGCTTGCCGAGCCGCCGGCCGACAAGGGCCGTGAACACGAACCCGCCAAGAGGCAGGACGACAAGCAGCGGGATCAGCGTCTCAAGACTCACCGCGAACTGCCTCGCGTGCCGCGGGGCGCGCCGAGGCGAAGGCGCCGGGGAGCAGCGCAGCGAGCGTAGCCGAAGCTACGTGAGCGAAGCAGCGCAGCCGGCAACGCACGCATCGGCCGTCCCGTGGCACGCCGGACTGACCGCCTCATCATCGGGACATGGCGTCGTACTCGTCGACTAACGGAGTCTTCTTGTTCCGGTAGATCGCGATGACGATCGCGAGGCCGACCGTGACCTCGGCGGCCGCGACTGCCATGACCATCAGGGCGATGACCGATCCCTTGGCCTGCGCGTCGACGGCCGGGCTGAACGCGGCGAAGGCCACGATCGCGAGGTTGACTGCGTTGAGCATCAGCTCGACCGACATCAGCATGCTGATGGCGTTGCGCCGGGCGAGGAACCCGAAGGAGCCGATCGCGAAAAGGATCCCAGACAGGATCAGGTACGCATCGAGGCTGTCGCTCACGGCGGGCCGCCCGGCTCGCGCTTGGCCAGGAAGACGCCGCCGATCACCGCCGCGAGCAGGAGCACGCTGACGATCTCGAACGGGAAGACGAACTGCTCGAACAGGACGAGCGACATCCGGTCGGCACGGAGGGGGATCCGTTCGGCGAGCTCACCCCAGTCCGTGGCCGAGACCGCCAGGGCGATCAGGACCGCCACGACCACCGCGGCGATCGCCGCGGGCACGGCCTGGGTCTGGAAGACCAGCCGGCTCGGGGCGTCCTTGGTCTGGGTCAGCATGATCGCGAAGAGGATCAGCACGCTGATGGCGCCGATGTAGACGACGACCTGCGCGGCGCCGAGCAACGGGACGCCCAGCAGCACGTAGATGCCGGCCAGCGCCAGGAAGCACACGATCATGGCGAGGCCGCATCGGATGATGTCGCGCATCGTCACGACGAGCAGGCCCGCTCCGAGCATGACGGCGGACAGGATCCACAGGAGAGCGTCGTCCCAGTCCTGGCCGAGGACGACGAGCATGAGCGCCGCGATGCCCAGGACGGCGCCCATGACGACCAGCGCGATGAGGATCGGGACGATCTTCGCGAGCACCGTCCGGCCTACTCGTGGCCGCCTGGACCGAGGGCCGCCACGGCACCGTGGTCGTGCCCTTGGCCATGTCCGTTTCCGTGGCCGTTTCCGCCCGAACCGATCGCGCCGGGTGCGGGCACCCCGCCGATCGTCGGTGGCAGCATCGGCAGCAGCCGGCCCCTGTCGATGATCCGGCCCTCGGCCGCCGCGCGGGTCGCCCAGTCGCGCTCGCGCCGGATGTACGTGACCTCGGTCTCGCGGTCGATGGCCGCGAGCGCAATGAGGTCGATGTTCGGCTCCGCGCGCCCGGTATGCGCGAGCTCGAAGTCGGCGCCGTCGCGGAGCGCGTCGTACGGGCACGCGTCGACGCAGATCCCGCACAGGATGCAGCGGCTCTCGTCGACCTCGTACTTCTCGAGCACCCGCGGCTTCGGCATCAGGGCGCCGGTCGGGCAGGTCTCCGCGCAGCGACCGCACGACACGCACGGGGTGTCGTTGAGGCTCATGTCGAGCGGCGTCGTGACGAGCGTGTCGAAGCCGATGCGCATGAAGTCGTAGCACGCCGCGCCGACGACCTCGGCGCACACGTTCGCGCACCGCCCGCAGTCGATACAGCGGGACGGCTCGCGCAGGATGAATGCGTGCGAATCGTCGCGGATGTAGTCGTGGTTGATGCCGGTGAATCGGTTCTCCGTGACAGACCGGTAGCCCGCGCCCTGGTGGTGCTGCGGCTCGAGGGTCTTGAGCGTCGTGCCGTACTCGATGCCGAGGCGTCGCAGGTCGCAGAAGCCGATCGCCTCGCACGTGCACTGCAGGCAGCGGGTCGACTCGGCCATCGCGGCATCCGGCGTATAGGGCAGCTCGTACTCGATGTAGCTCCGGTTGCGCGCCTCGGCCGGCAGGGCCGTCATCCGGTAGCGCGGCTCCTTCGTCTCGGCGGTGAAGGGCACGATCGAGAGGAACTCCGGCTGCGGCTCGGCAAGCGTCTGG
>CAZFXH010000032.1:0-9715 GCA_964522905.1 uncultured Anaerolineaceae bacterium | reverse complement strand
AGCGCAACTTCACGCTGGCGTTCGATCGCATCGGGGTGCCTCGGGAGCGGATCCTCCACGTGGCCCAGAGCCTGTTCCACGACCACGCTCCGGCGCGGCGCCTGGGCATGACCACGGTATGGATCGACCGACGTCAGGGTCAGTCTGGTTCGGGCGCCACCCCCAACGCCACGGCTGCGCCGAATGCCACGTTCCCCGACATGGCCTCGTTCGCGGCGGCGGCCGTGCCCCGCTGAGCGCTTCGGGTCTGGGCGCTGTCCGGCCCTGACCCGGGACCTGGCCCGGCGCGTACCCTCCGTGGCCGACGGCCGCACAGGCGCCGCGGGTCAGGCCGGGGCGCTTCCGCTGACCACCACGATGACGAGGATCAGGTACGCAGCGTAGAACACGCCGCCGATGAGCAGATGGCGGCCGTGGAGGCCGCCTCGACGGGCCATCGGCAGGAAGATCGCCGCCGACGCGGCGAACGCGATCCCGGCCGATGCGAACGCGGTGTACGACCCTTCGCGAATCGACCAGGCCTCCGAGGCGAATACCAGGCCCACGACCGTGGGGATGCACGACTGGAAGACCATCGCGCCCGTGATGTTCCCCATCGCGAGCGTGTCCTTGTTCTGGCGCACCCAGATGATGGAGTTGAACTTCTCGGGCAGCTCGGTCGCCACCGGCGCGATGACCAGCGCGAGCAGGACCTCGCTGACGCCGATCGATGAGGCAAGATGCTCGACGGCGTCCACGAAGAACACCGCCCCGACGATGATGAATCCGAGCGCGGTCAGGACCTGCAGGCTGATCACCCGAAGCCTGGGCACGACCGGATCACTGCGATGGCCGCGCACGTCGACGCGCCGGAACCGCAGCGGGGCGAGATCCTCCTCCTCCTCGGCGACGCCGGCGCGGAGATGCCCCCGGACGTACCACGCATAGATGGCGATGAGCGCCGCCGCGGCGATCCAGCGGAGCCAGGGCGGGTCGATCGGCAGGAAGGCCGAGCCGATGGCGATCGCGTAAGCGATCGCGAAGTAGCGCATGTCATGCGCGAGGACCTTGGCGTCGATGCGCAGCTCCCCGCCGGTCGCGCGGCGCTGCCGGAACCCCAGGATGGCCACCCCGGTGACGAACATCGCCAGCGTCGCGAGCATGAACGGCGCCCCGAGGATCGCGCCGACGCCGATCTCGTCGGAGGCTTCTCCGGTCGCGAAGAGGATCGCGACGATCGGGATGAGCGTCTCGGGCAGGGCAGTGCCGACTGCCGCGAGGACCGAACCCACCGCACCCTCGGCCAGTTTCAACGAACGACCGAACCACTCGATCCCGTTTGTGAACAGCTCCGCGCCCATCAGGATGACGACGAGCGCCATGAACAGGACGAGCAGATCCAACGGTGGGGTCTCCTGGGAGGCTTGAGAAAGGTGAGCGGAGGGCGGGGTGGGGTGGATCGAGGTCTGGGCCGAATGATACCGGCGCGACTACGTGGCGGGCTGAGGCTCGCTGGTCAGCCCGCTGCAGCTTCCACGGAACCGAGCCAGTCATCGATGGCGGCCGTGACCGCCCCCGGTTGCTCGTACTGCGGAAGATGCCCGGCGTCGGCGATCTCGACGTAACGGGCCGCGGGTATCACCGCAGCAAGGGCCTGGTTCCAAGTCGGCCCACAGATGAAATCGTGCTTGCCGACGAGGATCAATGTCGGGCAATCGACGCCGGCGATCAGCTCGCGGTAGTCCAGGGCCTCGTAGTCGCGGTCCCACACCTCATCCACGGCAACGTTCCAGCGAAGCTCGCGGCGCACCCGCTCGATATGAGCGCGGGCGATCGCCGAATCCGGCTCGGAGAAGTAGAGCGGCCACACCGGGGAGAAGCTGTCGCACAACTCTTGCTCGGTGGGAGATTCGAGTCCGAGTACGCGCTCGAGAGCGCCGACCGCATCGTCGAACCAGGGTCGGTCGCGGATGCGGTCGAACACGGACTCACGCTCGGCGGTCGCCGCGGGCTCGTCGACCGAACCGCCACCGGCGTAGCCGTCAAGCACGAGCAGCCGCTCGACAGATCGCGGATAGGTTGCGGCCCAGGCCGGCGCGATGAGGCCACCCCACGAGTGACCGGCCAGCGCGACCGGGCCGAGCCCCAGCGCCGCCCGAACCTCCTCGAAGAACTCGACGTGCGCGGGCAGCGAGTAGCCGCCGAGGCTGTCGAGCGGCGCGCTGGTGCGACCGCAGCCGGGCCCATTGACCAGATAGCAAGTGAACCATCGGCTCAGGAGCTCGACGTCGGGTCGAGCCAGGTGGGCGGGGAGGCCGGGTCCGCCCTCCACCCAGACGAGCGGGCGACCCTGCCCGACCGCCTCCCACTCGAACTGTCGGCGGCCCGCGAGCACGCTGAGGTTCTGGAGTTCGATGACGGGCAACGGAGCAGTCATTCCCGATACGGTAGTTGAAACGGCTCACCGGGCGGGGCATGTCGATCGGGGTGCCGAGGTTCGTCGATCCCTCCGGCGCCGGGCATCCTGGGACCCTCGTCAGGCCTCGACGAGCGGGAGCCTGAGCTCGAAGCGCGTCGCTACCGCATCGCTCGACACGGTCGCGGCGCCACCGGAGGCCTCGAGGATCGCGCGGACGATCGGCAACCCCAGGCCCGCATGATCGCCCGGTCGTTCGGGACCTTCACCCGCGCGAACGCGATAGAACCGTTCGAACAGGTGGGGCAAGTGCCGGGAGTCGATCGGATCACCTTCGTTCGCGACGACGGCCACTGCCGTCGTGCCGTCCCGTCGGCTCCGGAGCGTGATGAGGCCGTCTTCGGGGGTATGGCGCACCGCGTTGTCGATGAGGTTCATCAATGCCTGCGTCAGGCGATCACGGTCGGCCAGGATCGGGAGCGGCCCATCGCTCTCGACGGTCACGCGCCGACCGCCGGCGATCACGCGGGCGGCCTGGCCGATGTCCTCGACGAGTTCGCCGAGGTCGACCGGTCGCGGCACGAGATTGCCCCCACCCGCCTCGAGTTGGCTCAGCAACAGGAGGTCCGTCGCGAGTCGCGACAGACGATCGATCTCGCGACGCATCGCAGCGAGCGTTCGGGCGCCCTCGTCCGACTGGGCGAGCTCGCTCCTCGCGAGGACATCGACGTACCCGCCCAGCACCGTGAGTGGCGATCGAAGCTCGTGGGACGCGTCGGCGGCGAACTGCCGCTGGGATCGCAGGGTGGCCTCGACCCTGTCGACCATCCCATCGAACGCTCGCCCGAGTCGCCCGATCTCGTCGGATCCATCGGGCAGATGGGCCCGAGCCGACAGGTCGCCCGCGGCCACCCGATCCGCGACTTCGGCGACCCGACCGAGCGGGCGAAGCCCCAGCGAAGTCACGAGCCACGCGATCCCGAGTGCGACGACGAAGGCCCCCAGGGCGATCAGGAACATGCGGGCCCGGAGGTCGGCGAGGGTGGCGTCGATCGGGGATAGCGACACGGCGAGCTGCGCGATCGCGTTCGGTGCCGTGTCCGTGATGTTCGGGGCGCCTCCCAGGCCCGGATTCTGGTTGCCCAGTCCCCGACCGGGCGGCGGACCCTTGTCGTCGGGTCGACCGCGGTCGACGGGCGGCCCGCCCGCGGTCCTGAGCTGGACGGGCACCGCGACGACGAGCACCCGCTCCGCGCTTGCGCCCCCCGGCACCACGACGTCGGTGGCCGCGCCTGTGCTCAGGATGCCTGCGTACGTGGCGGGGTCCAGCCGCGCCCCGGTGACGCTCGCCGGCGCACCGTTCGCCTCGGATGCCAGCGTCGCGCCACTCGGGTCCAGGACGACGACCGCGGTCTCCTGGCCACCGAGGACGGCCGCAAGGTCGCCGGCGGCGAGGTCGGTCGCGGTGATGCCGCGCCTCCCTCCGGTCTCGGTGGCGATCAGGCCGGCCTCGATCTCGAGCCGACTGGCGGTGCTCTCGATGAGCGCCCGTTCGACGATCGAGCCCGCCACGGTCAGGACCAGGGCCAGCATGACGGCCAGGACGACGGCATAGGCCAACCCGAGCCGCCAGCGGAGCGATGCCATCCGGCCGAGGCCCGACGAGGCCGTCACGGTGCCGGCTCGCGAAGGATGTAGCCCGCGCCTCGAAGGGTGTGGATGAGCTGGGGCTCACCGAGCTTGCGCCGGAGGTAGCCGACATAGACCTCGACGAGGTTGTCATCGAAGGCGTATCCCCACAGGCGATCGAGGATGGACTCCTTGGAGAGGACCCGGCCAGCCTCGAGGAGGAAGAGCTCGAGCAGCTCGAATTCCCTGGCCGTGAGCTCGATCGAGCGCTCGCCACGACTGACGGCCCTGGTACGCGGGTCGAGCGACAGGTCAGCGAGTCGAAGCATGGAGAGCCCCTCACCCGTCGCCGCCCTCTGGCGACGAAGGTGCGCGCGGACGCGGGCTAGCAGCTCCGCGAAGTGGAATGGCTTCGCTACGTAGTCGTCGGCGCCCAGGTCGAGCCCTCGGATCCGATCTTCGACATCGCCGCGAGCGGTGAGCATGATCACGGGGACGTCGCTCTCCGCCCGGATCCGAGCCACGAGATCGAAGCCATCGCCATCGGGCAGGCCGACGTCGACGATGACCAGGTCCGGCCGCTCGGCGCGGACCGCTCGTAGCCCCGCGGCCGCCGAACCGGCCGCGATCACGACGATGCCCTCCTGGGCCAGGCCCATCTCGACGAAGTCGACGATGCCCGGTTCGTCATCGACGATGACGATGCATGGTGCGGGTCTGAGCGGCACCTCGGCCGGTGGCGCGCTGGCGCTTCGATCGTCCACCGGCACATTCCACGCCGAATGAGCGCCGTGCGCAACCCGTCCTTGGTCCGGGTCACGCGGGGACGAGATCAGTGGTGCGCGCTTCTCAGCATCGTCTCAGTTGCGCGGTCGCCGATCAGCGTTACGGTGGGCTCACCTCGGTTACGAGGCGATATGACGTTCCAGGGGATGACCATGACTCGCCGACCACTGCTCGCCGGACTCACGCTCATCGCGCTCCTGATCGCCGTTGCCTTGCCGGTCATCGCCGCCGACCCCTCGCCCAAGCCCATCCCACCCGGCCAGGCGAACAAGCCGCCGAAGGTCGAGAAGACCCCGATCACCGTGACCGGGACGGTCGCGGAGACGACGGACGCCGACGGCCGTTCTTCATTCACGCTTCGGAGCGGGGGCACGACGTACACCCTCGATGGTGGCCCGTCATGGTTCTACGGTGACGACCACCCCCTGAAGGCGTTCGTCGGGAAGTCGGTCACAGTCGTCGGCGGACGAGCCGCGGGCGCGACCGAGGTCGATGTCGAGACCGTCGCTGGCAAGGCGCTCCGCGAGCCGGGCAAGCCGCCGTGGGCGGGCGGCTGGATGGTCGTCGGAGAGGGACACCCGGGCTGGTCGCAGGCGAAGGCCGATCGCATGAAGGCGAAGTTCGGCGACTGCTTCCCGCCGGGCCAGTGCAAGGAGAAGCCCGCCAAGCCGGCGGCGCCAACGCCCTGACCGACGCGTGAACGGCCTCCTGAGCTGATTCCGAACCCTGGTCAGCTCCCGCCCGCCCGTCGACTGGCTGAGAACACCTAGCATCTGCTGATGAGCTCGCGACTCCCAGCACTCGGTCCCCGTGGCGAAGGTTGGGTCGTCGTCCAGTTCGCCCTGTTCGCGATCATCGCCATCGCCGGCCTGCGCGACCTGGTCGGGCACGGGTCCGTGACTCCGTGGGGACCGGTCGTGTCGGTCGTCGGGATCCTGGCGATCGCAGTCGGTGGTGGCGTGGCCATGCGAGGCATCTGGGACCTGCGATCCGGCCTGAGCCCGTTTCCAAGACCGACCGCCGGAGCGCCGCTCATCGAGTCCGGCGCCTACCGACTGATTCGTCACCCGATGTACAGCGGGCTCGTGCTCGGCGCGATCGGCTGGGGGCTGGCAACTGGCTCCATCCTGGCGATCGGCGCGGCAGGCCTGCTGTTCCTACTGCTCGCCGCGAAGTCCCACCGCGAGGAGGCCTGGTTGGCTGCCATCCATCCCGAGTACGGAGCCTACCGGCGACGAACCAAGCGCCTCATCCCGTGGATCTACTAGTCGCCTCGATGCGCCGGGCCCCATGCGCTGAGGTCATCGGGGCTCCCTGTCCTGCCCGGCTAGCCCCGTAGCCGCCGGGCGGGCCTTGTGGCTCGCATTTCAGGGCCCTTCGGCATAGGTGGCGCTGCACGGCCGCATCGTACGATCGGACGCGCCCGACCGGGGGAGGGTTGTCGACCCAGGAGACCTGGTCGCGCCTGCCGTCCCCCCGACGCCCCAGCGTGGACCTCGCTCCGGCCAACCGACTCGTGTGATGGCGCCCCGGATCCGAAGACGGGGCATAGGGAGGGAGGGCCACGATGCTGCTTTCCAGGCGTCAGTTCCTAGTTGGCTCCGCAGCAGCCGGGACCGGGCTGTTCCTCGTTTCTTTCGCGGACGGTACGCGGATCGTCCGCGCCGTTCCCATCCCCGGCGGGTCCCTCGAACCCGAGGACATCACCAAGTTCCTGACCCCGATGCTCATTCCCCCGGTCATGCCCCGGGCGCGAATGATCGCGCAGCGGGGCGGGAAGCCGATCGACTACTACGAGATCTCGATGCGGCAGCTGTCGCAGCAGATCCTGCCGCCTGGTCTGCCGCCGACGACCGTGTGGGGCTACGGCGCGGTGACAAGCGATTCCAGGCGCGGGCTCCTGCTCCACAACGCCCCATCGCTCACGATCGAGGCCCGGTGGAACCGGCCGGTCCGGGTCAAGTGGATCAACGAGCTCGTGGATGCGGACGGGAACTACCTGCCGCATCTCCTCGCGGTGGACCCAACGCTCCACTGGGCGAACCCGCCGGGTGGGATGACCGGTCGCGACAGCCGTCCGGAGTTCATGACGACGCCTGGACGCTACGCGGGTCCGGTACCGATGGTGACCCACGTCCACGGCGCGGTCGGCGTCGGTGACGAGAGCGACGGCTACGCGGAGGCCTGGTACCTGCCGGCGGCTGGGAACATCCCAGCTGGCTACGCGACCGAGGGGACGTGGTACGACTTCTTCGCCGGCAAGGCGCTGAGCCGCTTCGGCGTGGACTGGGGCGCGGGCTCCGCCACGTTCCAGTACCCGAATGCCAACCGTGCCTCGACGATCTGGTATCACGACCACACGCTCGGGATGACTCGACTCAATGTCTATGCAGGTCCGGCCGGCTTCTACATCGTGCGTGGCGGCCCGGATGACAGCGTCGTCGACACACGCGACGGCGGCGCGGCCGTCCTGCCCGGCCCCGCACCAAAGGCGAACGACAAGTTCCCGCCGAACAAGACGTACTACGAGATCCCGATCGCGATCCAGGACCGCGCATTCAACGTGGACGGGTCGCTCTTCTATCCGGACACCCGCGCGTTCTTCGACGGCCTCGTCGCGCCGTACATCCCGGAGGGCGGGGCAGAGGGCTTTTCGCCCATGTGGAACCCCGAGTACTTCGGCAACACCATCATGGTCAACGGCAACACCTGGCCGTTCCAGGTCGTCGAGCGGCGGCGCTACCGGTTCCGCTTCCTCAACGGCTGTCAGTCACGGTTCCTCATCCTCGATTTCAACGAGATTCCCGGTGTCGAGGTCTGGCAGATCGGCAACGAGGGCGGCTTCCTGGCTGCGCCGGTGAACTTGACAGCTGATCACGAGAACCGGGTCCTGATGGGGCTCGCCGAGCGAGCCGACGTCATCGTCGACTTCACGAACGTCCCACTCGGACGCCACGTCCTCGCGAATGTCGGTCCGGACGAACCGTTCGGCGGCGGGGTCCCAGGCTCGGACTTCGAGGTGGCCGACCCGGAGACTACCGGGCAGGTCATGGAGTTCCGCGTGGTGCCTGCTGTTGCTGCAGATCCGACGACACCACCTCGGTTCCTCGGGTTTCCCGCGATCACTCCGCTGCCGCCGGCGGTCCGTACCCGGCCGCTCGGGCTCATCGAGAAGGCGGGGACCGGCGAGGACCACGAGGGCCAGGAGATCGAGGGTCCGATCGAGGCGGTCCTGGGCACCATCCAAGCCGGCATGCCGGTCGAGAACCTCTGGATGGATCCCGTGACCGAAAACCCGGGCGTCGGCGACACCGAGATCTGGGAGCTCTACAACGCGACCGCCGACGCGCACCCGATGCATGTCCACGAGGTGACGTTCGAGGTGGTCGACCGGGAGGGTCTGGTCATGGACGGCGAGGACCCCGAGCTCCCGCTCCGGACGAACGGCAGTGTGACCCCGCCGGAACCTTGGGAGACCGGGTTCAAGGACACGGTCATCGCCTACCCGGGTCAGGTCACCCGCATCAAGGCGACGTTCGGGACACCCGGCCAGTACGTCTGGCATTGCCACATCGTCGAGCACGAGGACAACGAGATGATGCGGCCGTACCGCGTCGGGCCGGAGCAGCCCGGCCAACCGGACTCGGACATGTAACAGCCGATGTCAGCGAAACGCCAACACGGATAAAGGCAGGGCGGTTATGACTCGGGTTTCCAGTCCCCGACCGTCGGCAGCGAGCGTCAGTCGCCGGTCCGCGGCGGCGGTCGGCTTGACGTGGCTTGCCATGGTGGGCTTCGACTTATTCCTTCATGCCGGCGTGCTTGCTCCTCTCTACGACTGGGGCAGCCCATTCCTCCTGTCGCCAGGCGAAGCGTTCGCACGGATCCCGATCGGCTATTTGAGCTTTCTCGTCCTCGCGGTTGCCCTCGTTTGGCTGCTTCCGCGGCTCGGCGTCGCCGATGGCCGCGGTGGCGCTGCCCTTGCGGGCGCGCTTGGTGCTGTTGGGTGGGGCGCGCTCGTGCTTGGGCTCTGGTCCATTTCAACGGCCAGTCCGTCTCTCCTCGTTGGCTGGTGGCTGGGACAGACGGCCGAGCTCGCGCTCGGTGGCTTCCTCGTCGGATCAGTCCTTTCAGGTGCGCGTATCCGCGGTTTGGCGGGCCGCGTAGCGGTGATCCTCGTGCTGGGCGCCACGTCCGCGATCGCGCTCCAGACGATCGGTTACGCAACTGCGCCCGTGCTCGTCCGATGAAGCGTTTGATCCCCGCTCGCACGGTCATTCCGGCGCAGCCAACCAAGCGCCCAGAGCGATCATCAGCTGGACTTCGCGGAGTCCGTTCGTGTCGCCCGCTTCCGCATGACGAGCTTGGATTGGCCATTCTCGTCTCGGACATCGATGATCGATTCGCCTAGCGTCTCGGCGATTTCGGAGGGCACATAGATCTTGATCACCTCACCATCGACCACGCGATGTCCTGCGACAGGCGCCGGGGCGAACGTCAGGCCGACCCGCCCGCCCTTGCTCACCAGCCGGGCACCGGCCCGATCGTCGACACCGCGCTCCCGTCGTAGGTCGGCGAGGTAGCGCTTTGCATCGGGAGTCAATTCGAGCATCAGTGTCTCCCTTCACTCAAGGTCGACGCGGATCTGGGATGAGCAGCACGGATACGCGCGCGACGTCGGCGATCCTCAGCGCGAGATCGGTCCCACGCCGATCATGCCGCTTAGGGATGACGGCGAGGTCGATCTCTGCTTGCTCGATGAGGGCCCCAAATGCGTCGACCGAGCGGTCGCGGTCCGAGGGGAGCACGACCACGCCAGCGGCCGCCAAGACTGCATCGCCAGCCGCCGTCCCGGACCGCACGGTCGCGCTCGAAGGTCGTCCGTCCGCGCCTTCGAGGCGCGCG
>CAZFXH010000031.1:0-8186 GCA_964522905.1 uncultured Anaerolineaceae bacterium | reverse complement strand
CGCGCGTGGCCGTCGTGTGCAGATCGGCGTCGAGCGCGCGACGGGCGAGCTCAACCGCTCGGCGCACGTGGTCGCTGCGTGCGCTGCCGGCCCCCTCGTTGAGGAAGACGGCCGCTCGGCGCATATCGGTCAGGGCAGCTCAGCGAGCAGCTGTCCGGCGAGATCAGGGTCCTCGCCGACGACGGTGAACACGGCCCCTTCCGCGAAGTAGAGGTAGGCGGCGCCCGGCGTCCCCTCGCCGGTCAGCTGCAGCACCGACTTGCCTCCTACGCTGACCGTCTCGATATCGGCCCCGGTCGTGTTGGTTCCTGCCATCGCCCTGGCCAGCGCCTGGAGGGATGCCTCGTCGAGGGAGGGAACGCGCAGCGCGGTCACGATGACTGAGCGCTCGCCGTCCCCGAACGACGCAAACGCGTACTCGGCGCCCGCGGCCTGCACGCCGGAGTTCGCCAGCACCGACCCCATCATGGCCTCCATGCCGGGGATGTCGGTGCGCGTCAGCCCGGCGACCTCATCGGGGATCAGGTCGCCGAGATCGCCTCCCGAGTCACCGGAGCCACCCGCGTCCTCGGATGCGGTCGGCTCGGCGGTCGGCTCGGCCGTGGGTTGCGGGGTGGGCTCCGGCGTCGCCTCGGCCGAGGATCCGCCGTCGCTCGCGCAGCCGGCCACGACGAGCACGAGCAGCGCGATCAGGATGGTCATGCGATTCAAGGGCTGAGCCCTCCAGGTGCTGAATGAAGCGGCCGATGCGGTCTCGGCGCGCGCTAGGGGAGGGCGGCGAGCGCCTCCTCCGCGATCGAGATCGGCTCCCCTCCGACGATGTAGACGACGTCGTCCTTGACGTACACGTATCCCTGGGCGCTGTCGGTGTCGCCGAAGGCCTGCACCGTCTTGCCGCCGACGGTCTCCTCCTCGGAGACGGTGTCGCCGGCCTCGGCCATGGTGGCGAGGAACTCGGTGCGCAGCCGGCCCTCATCGGCGCCGGCGACGCGGAAGGCAACGATCGAGATCACGCTCCCCGACTCCGGGTCGATGGCGAAGCCGAAGGCGGACGACAGGTCGGAAGCTTCGGCCCCGACGCGGTCGAAGAAGGCCAACGCCTCGGGGGTCATGCCCTCGGAGCCGATCACGTCCGCGCCCGTGGTGTGCTGGTACTGGATCGCGATGCCGGCAATCTCGTCCGGCAGGACGTCGGCAAGGTCGCCCGCTCCCTCGGCCAGGGAGGCGACCGGCTCGTCGGACTCCTCCGGTGTCGGCTCCGGGGTGGGCTCCTCGGTGGCGGTCGGCTCCGACGCCTCGTCCGTGGCGGCAGGGTCGCCCGACGCGCAGCCGGCCACGACGAGCACGAGCAACGCGATCAGGATGGCGATGCGATTCAAAGGGCTGAGCCCTCCGCTATGGAATGGAGCCCGTGCAGTCTAGCCGCCCGGCGCGCGAACCCCAACCGGCGGGTCAGGTCCGGCTGAGCAGCGATCCCGTCGGGGCGCGCTTCAGGAACCGCCCATCACCCGCCGCACCGAGCCACTCGTCGCCCTCGACGATCACCTTGCCGCGCGACAGGACGATCTCCGCCCGGCCGGTCAACTCCCAGCCCTCGTAGCACGAGTAGTCGACGTCCATGTGATGGGTCGCGGCGCTGATCGTGTGCTTCGCGGCCGGGTCGTAGACGACGAGGTCGGCATCGGCACCGGCGGCGACGACGCCCTTGCGTCCCTCCAGCCCGAACATGCGCGCCGGTGCTGCGCTGATGACATCCACCCAACGGTTCGGCGTGAGGTGGCCGGCGACGACGCCGCCGGAGTGGAGCAGGTTGACCCGATCCTCGACCCCGGGCAGGCCGTTGGGGACCTTGCGGAAGTCTCCCATGCCGAGGTCCTTCTGGCCGTGGAAGTCGAACGGGCAATGGTCCGTGCTCACCACCTGGAGGTCGTCCTTGGCGAGGCCCTTCCACAGCTGCGGGGCATGCTCGGCCGGTCGGAGCGGCGGAGAGCACACGAACTTGGCACCCTCGAAGCCGTTGCCCATGTCCTCGAGGGTCAGGAACAGGTACTGCGGGCATGTCTCGGCGTAGGCGGGCAGGCCCTCGTCGCGGGCGCGGCGCACCTCGTCGAGCGCTTCGATCGCGCTGAGGTGGACGATGTAGACGGGCACCCCCGCCACCTGCGCCAGGCGGATGACGCGATTGGTGGCCTCGCCCTCCATGACCGGCGAGCGGCTGACGCCGTGGTAGTAGGGATCGGTGTTGCCGGCCTCGGCGTTCTGGGCCGCCACGACGTCGATGGCCAGGCCGTTCTCGGCGTGCATGAGGATCAGGCCGCCGTTCTTCGCCGTCTGCTGCATCGCCCGGAAGATGGCGCCGTCATCGGAGAAGAAGACGCCGGGATAGGCGGTGAAGAGCTTGAAGTCGGTGACACCCTCGTCGACGAGGGTGTCCATCTCGGCCAGGGTCGCATCGGTCACGTCCGACATGATCATGTGGAAGCCGTAGTCGACCGTCGCCCTGGCCTCGGCCTTGGCGTGCCACGCGTCGAGCCCCTCGCGCAGCGCCTGGCCCTTGCCCTGCACCGCGAAGTCGATGATCGTCGTGGTTCCACCGAAGGCCGCCGCGCGCGTGCCGGTCTCGAACGTGTCCTTCGCGAACGTGCCGCCGAACGGCAGCTCCATGTGGGTGTGCACGTCGATCGCGCCGGGGATCACCCACCTGCCGGTCGCATCGACCACGCGATCGGCCGAGATCTCGAGTGCCTGGCCGATCAGCGCGATCTGCTCGCCGTCAATCAGCACGTCGGCCGCGGTCGTGGCATCGGCGTTGACGATGGTTCCACCCTTGATCAGCGTGCGCATCGGTTCCTCCGTGTTGTGTCGGCCGGCCAGACGACGAATCCTAGCGCCATGGGCGGGGACGCCGCCGCGGTCGCGCGGGACACACACAAGGCGGCAGGGTCCTGGTCGACGCGAGGGTGACGAGGGTGTCCGCGGCCAGGTGTCGGCCAGACGACGGGCCGCGTGCGATATCGATGCTGGACACCGTGGGCGGCGAAGCCCGACACTCGATCGGCGTGCATCGCGAGGGAGGTGGAGCATGCGTCGCCTCGGCGGGATTGTGGCCATCGGGATGGTGCTGATGAGTGCCTGCTCGGCCGCGAGCCCCAGCATGTCAGCGAACGAGGCCGACCTGCCGGTCGGCGGAGCGTTGCGGCTCGCCGTGGTGCAGCTCGTCAGCGAGACCGATCCCACCGTCGAGATCGACTTCGTCAACGAGCTGTGGGGCCCGGGGGCGCTCGACCCTCACCTGACGGGCTACATCGACTCCCAGGAGCTCCTCCGATGTTGCCTGGCGCGCACGCTCATGGGGTTCCCGGGGACTCCGACGCGCGCGGGTGGCGGCGTCGCCGAACCGGACCTCGCCGCCGAGCTGGCCGAGGTTTCGGACGACGGCCTGACCTGGACCTTCCGATTGCGGCCGGGCATGCGGTACGGGCCACCGTTCGAGAATGTGGAGATCACCGCGCACGACATCATCCGTGGGCTCGAGCGAGCGGCGTTCGCTGGCGGCGAGTTCACCTTCGGCGTGATCGAGGGCTACGCCGACTACGCGGCGGGGGATGCCACCACGATCACCGGCCTCGAGGCCCCCGACGAGCTCAGCCTACGAGTGCATCTGACCGCGCCGACCGGCGACCTGGGCGACCGCTTCTCGCTCGCCATGTCCGCGCCGATCCCGCGGCTCCCGGACGATGCCGGCGCCCGCCTCGGTGCCGCGACCGGACACGACGACGGATACGGCGGGTACCTCGTCTCCACCGGCCCGTACATGCTCGCCGGCTCCGAGGCGCTCGACTTCACGCTGCCGCTCGGCGAGCAGGGGCCGGCTGCCGGCTGGCAGCCGGGACGCTCGATCACCCTCGTCCGCAACCCGAGCTGGCGTCGCGCCGACGATCCCCTCCGGCCGGCGTACGTGGACCGCATCGAGATCAGCTTCTTCAGTTCCATCGGCGAGGCCTCGGCCGCGCTCGACGACGGGGAGGTCGACCTCGTGTGGCATGCGAATCGCCCACCGCAGGCACCGCTCGACCAGATCGCCGCGTATCGGGCCGATCCGGCAAAGGGATCCGTATCGGTCGAGTCGGCCGATACTCATCAGGCCGTGTGGCTCAACCTCGCCGTCCCGCCACTCGACGACGTTCACGTGCGACGGGCCCTGAACCTCGTGCTCGACAAGGCTGCGATCCAGCAGGTCCTCGGGGGCCCGGACGTCGTCGACGTCGTCGGGCATATCGGCCTCAACAGCCAGGAGAACGACCTGCTTCTCGACTACGACCCGTATGGCGCGCGTGGACAGTCCGGCGACCTCGACGCCGCCCGCGCCGAGATGGCGCAGTCACGCTACGACGCCGACGGTGACGGCCGCTGCGACCATGAGGCCTGCGACGGGCTCGTGGCGCTCGTCCACGAGAATCCTGACTACGCAGCGCCGGCGGCTTCGATCGCCGAAGACTTCGCGGCCATAGGCGTGGTCCTCGACGTCCAGCCGGCCGGGGGCGACGCGCTCTTCGACGCGGCGGCGCCCACGCCACTCCGCCTCACCATCGGCTGGCAGAAGCAGTTTCCGAACGCGTCCGACTGGTTCCTCCAGTTCGCAGCGGGTGGCCACAGTTCGCTCGGACGATCCGCGGACGAGCTGACCGAGCTCGGGTACAGCGTGACCGACGTGCCGAGCGTCGACACGCGGATCGCGGCCTGCCTGGACGAGATCGGTGCCGAACAGCTGCGATGCTGGGCCGACCTCGACCAGTACCTCATGGAGCAGGTCATCCCGTGGGTGCCGTATGCCTCCCTGAACATGATCACCGTCGTGCCGGCGCGCATCGTGCACTTCTCGTACAGCCAGTCCACGACGTTACCGGCGCTCGACCGGATCGCGCTGGAGGCCGTGCTGCGTGACGAGCGATGACCGGCGAAAACCTCACTCGGCCAGGGTGACCCAGATGCGGTCGCCCGCGACCGCAACGGCCTGTGGCGCATGGCCGAGCGTGACGGTTGCGCCGACCGAAGACGTCTGGGGGTCGACTCGAACGAGCGTCCCGTCCAGGGCGTTCGCGACCCAGATCGCCGCCTCGTCGATCGCGATTCCCCGCGGCCCGTTGCCCACCGCCTCGATGGCTGTCGCCGCGTCGGTCCGCGGATCGATCCGGGTGACCGAGTCGTCGGATCCGACCGTCACCCACACATAGCCGAGGCCGACAGCGATCCGATCGGGCTGACCGCGTCGGAGCGCGATCGTCGAGCTCACCGTCATCGTGCGTGGATCGATCCGTGCCACCCGGCCGGCGAGATGCTCGGCCACCCACACGGAGCCCTCCCCGACCGCGATCCCGAGCGGCTGGCTGTCGCCCTCAAGCCCGAGGCGCTCGACACGCTCCGTCTGAGGATCGATCCGCAACACCTCGTTCGTCTGGCCGTTCGTCGCCCAGATCGAGCCCTCCCCGTAGGCGATCCCGCTGACGCCGACGCCCACCTCGATTGGCCGGATCCCGCCCGTCCGCGGGTCGACGCGCGCCACGATGCCGTCGATGCTGCTGGCGACCCACACGAACTCGCCGCCGATGGCGAGGTCGTTCGGGTTGCCGCCGGCGCTCAGCGCGATGATCCGCAACGGCTCGCCGGTCGCCGAATCGAGCTTCTGGAGGGTGCGATCGCCGAAGTTCGCGACCCACAGCGCGTCGAACCCCGTCACGGCGGCAATCGGTTGGGTCCCCGCCGTGACCACCTCCACCACCTCGAGGGTCGACCGATCAACGGCGGCTACCGTGTTCGGAGCGGGGGGACCGGGAGCGTCGCGGCCAAGGGACATGAAGGCGACCGCGGCGAAGGCGGCCGCCAACGCCAGCGCCCCGACGAGCGCGACGGGCAACAGCCGCGACGGCCGGCGCCCATCACCTTCCGCTTCCGCGGGCACCCCGGCCTCCACCAGCGTCGGCAGCGACGCCGCGAACAGGTGCCACTCGCCGGGCACTCCCTTCAGCACGTGCGGGCCACGGTCCTCGAAGACGATCCCGGAGCCGGCGGTGAGATCGCGGACGGTGCTCGTTACGAGAATCTCGCCGGCCCTCGCGCTGCCGAGGACGCGCGCCGCGACGTGGACCGTCATGCCGCCGACCTTGGCGCCCATTACCTCGGTCTCGCCGGTGTGGATGCCGCTGCGGATCTCAACGCGGAGCGTGGCGAGCGAGGCGATGACCGATGACGCGCACTCGATCGCCTGGCCAGGTCGCTCGAAGATCGCGAAGAACCCGTCACCGGCGGTGTCGAGCTCCCGCCCGCCGTAGCGCTTCAGGGCGCGGCGAACGATCGCGTTGTGCCGCGAGACGAGCTCCTTCCACGCGCGATCGCCCATCTCAGCGGCACGCTCCGTCGAGCGCACGACGTCGGTGAACATCACCGTGGCAAGCAGTCGCGACGCCTGCCGGGGACGACGAATCATCGGGCGGAGTGTGAGCCGCTTCTGTCGACCGTGGCAAGACGTCCACGCGGTCGAGTTCGCTCCATCGTACCCGCGACCGACGAGGTGTACGATCGGCGCCGTGACGTCCTCAGCGACCTCGGACCGCCTTCACTTCACCGGCGACGACGACGCCGATCGGCTCCTGGTCAGCGAGCCGATGGCGCTGCTCATCGGCTTTGCGCTCGACCAGCAGGTGCCAGTGCAATGGGCCTTCTCCGCGCCGAAGGTCCTTCGCGAGCGCCTCGGCACGCTCGACGCCCGCGCCATCGCGGCCATGGAGGTTGGGGCCGTCGAGGGCGCCGCGAAGGGCCCGCCAGCGGTGCACCGCTTCCCGGCCGCAATGGGCCGCCGCGTCCACGAGCTGGCGACCTTCGTCTCGAAGACCTACGACGGCGACGCCACCCGCCTCTGGACCGAGGCGTCGGACGGGCACGACCTGAAGACGCGGATCGCCGCGCTCCCCGGGTTCGGCGAGATGAAGGTCAACGCGGTGCTGGCCGTGCTGGCCAAGCGACTCGGGGTCCGGCCGCCCGGGATCGAGAACGTCCTTCCCGACTGGCCGACCCTCGGCGACGTCGACTCGCCCGAGGCGTTGGCCGAGTACCAGGCTCGGAAGCGCGCCCACAGGGCGTCGATGCGAGCCGAGCAGCAGGGTTGACGACCGGGTCAGTGGTGCTTTACCTTCGCCTTCATGCTAAGCGTGAAGGTCAGTACTAAGCACCAGGTCGCAGTACCAAGCGAAGCCCGGAAGCGGCTGGGCATCCAGGCCGGCGATCGGCTCAGCGTGGAGATCACCGACGATGCCATCGTCCTGCGCCGGCGCTCGGAGAAGCCGTCGGATCGGCTGATGGAGCTCGGTGCCATCGGCGGCGTCTGGAAGGACGTCGACCCGGTTTCCTACGTGCGGAACCTGCGAAACGAGCTCGAGCGGTGAACGTCGCGGACCTTGCACAGCGGCACCGGCGCATCGGCATCGACAGCAACGTGGTGATCTACGCACTCGAGGGATCCGGGCCTGAGTCCGACGCAGCCCGCGCCATATTCGACAACCTGGCGGCGGGGACGTGCAGCGGCGTCATCTCGATCCTCGGGGTCGTCGAGGTGCTGGTCGGTCCGGCACGTCACGTGGGAGACGCGCTCGCCCAGCGCTACGCCGATGAGCTGACCGAGCTCGAAGGGCTCGACGTCGTGGGCATCGACCGCACGACGGCGATCGAGGCCGCGCATGTGCGAGCCGGCGGTGCCGGCCTCGCCGACGCCATCCACCTGGCGACCGCGCGAGTCGCCGGTGCGACGGCGTTCGTCACGAACGATCGCGTGCTGAAGCCGATTCCCCGATTGAAGGTCGTGGCGCTTGACGACCTCTCGGCCTGATCACTCCTCCGCCTTGTGCATCCACGGCGTGTAGGTGATGCCGACGAGCAGCCCTTCCGGGCTGAGCAGGCGCGCCGTCGTCTGCCCCCACGGCTCTTCGTGCGCGCCCCGGAGCACGCGGTGACCCGCAGTCTCCATCTCGTCAATCGCCGCGCCGACCGCCTCGGCTGACTCCACGTCGAGCTCGATCCAGGCCTGTGGCGCTGGGATGTCGGCCGGCCACTCCGCCGAGCCGAACACGGCCTCGGCTGCCTGTGTGAGCGGCCACAGAGCAAAGGCCTTCACGCCGTCGAGGTCGTCGTTGGTG
>CAZFXH010000030.1:0-9628 GCA_964522905.1 uncultured Anaerolineaceae bacterium | reverse complement strand
CAGGACGAAGGGGCCGCTGATGCCCAGCTGCTGCAGGGCCGTGTGCAATTCCCTCGCGCTCCGTCCGGCGTCACGCGGTCTTGGGCCGGGATCGCTCCACCCCAGTCCGCTGCGATCGTAGGCGACGACCCGGGTCACTTTGGCGAGCTCTGGTAGTACCCACGCCCAATTGGAGGAAAACGACACCATCCCCGAATCGAGGATGACCGTGGGGCTCGCGGACGGGTCTCCCGCCACGACCAGATGAAGCCGGTAGCCGCCCACGTCCACGAGTCGACCGGGCGGCGGGAACCTGCGGCGCTCACTTCGTGCGGTCAGTGCCTCGCGGGCGAGGGCGGCGACGGCCAGGCCGACGATCACGCCGAGGATCAATGCCGCCGGGTTCATCGCGCTCACCTCCTTCACACAGACGTGTCGAGGGCCGGACGGAGCGCCAGGAGCGCCACGCCCGGCCCGGACTACAGGTCAGCCGGCCGAGGTAACGGCCGTGGCGGGCGCCCCAGCCAGTTCGCTGCTCGCCGGACGACGCACGGCCCGCGACATCGCCAGGACGACTGCGCCGAAGCCGACGATGACCGGGATGGCACCGATGACCGGGATGATCCCGATGACACCGAGGACCGCCACGCCAAGCACCGCGGCGAGATACGGCCGCTCGCGTACGACGTCAGGCGACGTGCGAGCCAGGATCATGTCGCCGATCCAGATTCCCGCCACCAGGTACCCGGCAACGAGCAGCGTCGGCAGCACCAGCGCCAGGATCCAGAGCCCCAGCGGCAAACCGACGATGGTCACGATCGCGAGGGTGCCGACAACGACCGTACCGACGATCCCAACCACACCGGCGACGACCGTCGTCACGGGCTCGCGGCTGATCAGTGTCCCGGCCTCGCGGACCTGCTTGCCCGCCACCCCCGCAAGGGCGAGACCAGCTGCGATCGCCGAGATCACGAAAGCGACATACATGAGGGCCAGGGCGGACGCGATCAGGATCGCGGCCCCGCCCAGGTCCTGGGCAAGATCGATGACCGTTCCCTGGACCGACGCGCCGGCCGCGGGAGTGACGACCGAGTCGAGCGCCACGATGTCATCGGTGACGACAGAGCCGGCGTCAAGGGTCACGTGGCTTCGGATGGCAACGATCCCGGCGGTGCTGGCTCCGACGAAGTTTGCGGTGCCGTTGATCACGACGACGGACCCAGCGTCGCCCTCGATCGTGGCCGTCCCGTCGACGACGACGAGGATATCGGCGTGCTGGCCCGCGGCGAGGGTGATGTCGCCGCCCGTGCTGAGGACGAGGTGCTCGTCCCTCACATCCCATGGATCGGCCGCGGCCGCGACCGGCACAAGGATGAGAAGGGCGAGGAACGTGGCGCTGACGATGGCGAAGATGCGGTTCATGGGATCCCTCCAGGGTGAGTGGTGGATGGCCTTGGAAATCGGGACTAGGTCGAGGTTTCGTGTCGCGCCGGCCGGCGGAGCTCGCCGAGCCCGATCAGGGCGACCGCGAAGACGGCCGCGAGGACGTTGCGGATGATCCATTGCGTGTTCGGATCGACGCCGGCCATGACCGGCGACACGGCGTTGAGGCCGGCGTGAACGAGCGCCGTCATCAGGACGCTGCCGCCGGTTCGGACATAGAGCCAGGTGAGGATGACCGAGTACGAGACGATGCTCAGTCCAAGCGGCCAGAGCAAGAGTTGACCATTCGACTGGCCCGGGAGGAAGAGGCCGACGTGGATGAGCGTCCACGGGATCCCGATGAGCAGGGCAGCCTGCAGAGGCGACATCGCGGTCATCAGCCTTGGCAAGGCGAAGCCACGCCAGGCGACCTCCTCGGCGAAGGCCGGCAACAGGACGACGAGGAAGATGACAGCGATCGCCGGGAAGACCTTGTCGAACAGGCCGGCCGTCGGGGTCCCCAGGAGGACGGCGATGCCCACGGTCGTGAGCGCCCAGGCGATGGGCAGACCGAGGACCAGGTACCAGCGGCGCCGCCGCGGACGGAGCGTCAGTGCGTGCCGTAGCCGGCCGAGCGCGCCGTCTCCTTCACGCCACGCCAGCGCCACGGCGATGACGGTTGGCCCGAGGGCGAGGATGAACGGCAACAGCGCGGCCGACGCTCCGGCCACGATCGCGACGAGCGCGAGCGCGAGGCTCAGCCCGACGAACCAGGCGACCGTTACCAGCTGGGCTCGGGACGATGGCGCCGTGATCGTGTGCTCGCTCGCGACGGGCTGTCGCGCCGCGATCCGAGAGAGTGACATTCCTTCACCTCCTGCGGGCGTTCGGTTGATGGCTGGAGCATCAGTCGTCTGCTCGCGGGGCTCATCGGGGCGGACCCGACACGTCCCTAAGGGCCTTCCCCCATCTGGTGGTTCGCCTCGCATGGAAGAGCCGGATGGGCGCCCCCAGCGTCCATCCGGCCTTCAGGGAGAGGGGAGCGAACGAAACCGCTAGACCTCCTGGCGATCGAACACGAGCTTCGCTCCGAGCTCAGTCGGCGGGGGCCTCGTCGGCAGGAATCCGCCAACCGGCCTCAGGGGCGATCTGGCGGTCGGCCGTCTCGCCGTTCTTCCGGGCGACGACCGCGAAGAACCCGGCTCGACGGAACGAGACGATGCGTGCGTCCTGGCACGCGCAGCCCTCCTGGCGGCACGAGCGCTTGACCGTCGTCTGCTGGGAAGTGGTCTCGTCCTGTCCGTTCATGGCCGTTGGTCCCTTCTGCCTCGCGATCCTGCGGATCACTCGATGACAGGAGCCTGGACCGGGGCGGGACCTCGCGCATCGGGGCGGTCCCGACAGTCGCGCCGGGGCATCCCCGGACGTTGGGGCAGGGTTCGCCCGGACGAGCCGGAGCCGCGGGCTTCCCGAGCAAGCGAACCCGGTCAGTCGAGCGGGATCTCGGCGACGACCAGCGTCCCCTGGCCGGGCGGGCTCTCGATCGTGATCCGGCCACCGACTGCGGCGACGCGATCCTGGAGCCCGCGGATGCCGGAGCCGCGCGAAGCGTCGGCGCCGCCGACCCCGTTGTCGCCGACCTCGACGTGGAGCGTCGGGCCGCGGCAGTCGGCGCCTACATTCACGTGCGTCGCCGAGGCGTACTTCGCTGCGTTGGCGAGCGCTTCCGAGACGACGAAGTAGGCGGTCGCTTCGACCGCCGTCGAGAGCCGCCGGTCGGGCGTCGCGCTCACGGTGGCCGGCACCGTTGAGCGGTCCGCAAGCGCGATGATGGCCGGCCCCAGGCCTGCTTCGGTCAGGATCGCCGGATGGATCCCCCGGGCGAGCTCCCGCAACTCCTGGATCGCGAGCTTGAGCTCCGAAGCGGCTTCCTCGGCGGCGGCGATCACCTCGGCGTTGTCGCCGCCGGCGGCGTCGAGGCGGGCTCGCAGGAGACGCAGCGCCAACGACAGCGAGACGAGCCGCTGCTGGGCGCCGTCATGCAGATCGCGCTCCAGCCGGCGTCGCTCTGTATCGGTCGCCTCCACGATCCTCGCGCGCGAGCGGCGGATCTCCGACTCGGCCGCTCGCTGATCGGTGAAGTCCCGGACGATCGCCGTCACCTCATCGGGCCCGCTCGGAGCGAGACGCGCCTCGAAGTCACGTCTGCCGCTCGGGAGATCCAGGGAGAAATCGTAGGCCTGCAACTCGCCGGTCTCGAGCGCCCGGTCGGCCGACGCCAGCGCGACCTCCGAGGCGTTGGCGAACATGCCCTCGTACAGGAGATCGTGCCCAAGTGCGTCCGGGTCGGTCAGCTCGGGCCGCGGTTCGCCGTCGATCTCCTCCGCCCGCGACCCGACGTAGTGTCCGTCTCGCGTGAATCGGTACATCCGATCCGGGATGGCGTCGACGAGGGCACGCAGCCGCCGCTCGCTCTGGCGGTAGAACCCGATGAGCAGGGCGATCGGGATCGCCGCGGGGGCCAGATCCCTCGCGGCCAGGAGGATTGCGTCGACGCCCTCGGGTAGTTCGGCGAGGCGGCGGATCAGGTTGATGGTCACGCCCCCGAGGAACACGATCCCCGCGACGAGGACCGGTGCCATTTCTCGACGCGACCGTCGGGGCGCGATGAGCCAGCGCCGGACGACGACGACGGCCGTGAACGCGGCGAGCGCCAGGCCGCCGTACAGGCCGTTGCTCTTGTCGGCGAGCAGCGGAAGACTCGTCGAGAAGAGAACGTTCAGGGCGGTGGCGCCGATGGCGAGGATCGCGACGGCGACGCGGTCGACAGCCGTCTCCAGCCTCCCGCTCGGATAGGCCAGGATCAGCGCCAGCAGGATGACGGTGGGCGTGTCCTCGAGCGCGAGCGCAAGTTCGCGGATGATCGGCGGGTCAACCTGATTGAGCGTCCCGATGAACCACGTGAGCCCGACAAGGGTCATCAACCGGCCGGTCCGATTGGCCGGTTCGTGATCCCAGATCACCAACCCGCCATACAGGTAGGTCAGGCCGATCGTGAGGTGGAGCAGGCCGATGCTCGCTGGACGCCCCGCGCCCATGGCGATCGCCTCGCCTGCGACGGCCCACAAGGTGCCGAGCACACCGATCGCCAGCCGGATGAACCGTCCGCTCATCGGGTGACTCTGACAGACCGCGCGACCCCGCGGAGCAGGGTTGACCCTTAGACGATCTCAAGGCCATGACGGGCGTACGATCGGCCGAGACCGCAGCTTCCGGGTTAACCCTGTTGGACCGGGGGTTTCGTTCTGCCACGATGCCCGCTATGAACACCATCCTCATCATCGATGACCACTCCGGCTTCCGCGCCAAGGCGCGCGCCATCCTCGAGGCGGACGGTTTTACCGTCGTCGGCGAGGCGGACGACGGCGCCTCTGGCCTGGCGGCTGCCCGGTCGATCCGCCCGGATCTCGTCCTGCTCGATATCGGCCTGCCCGACATCGAAGGCTTCGACGTCGCCCGAGAACTGGCCGTGGACGGACCGCCGCCCCAGGTCGTGCTGACGTCGAGCCGCGAGGCGAGCTCCTACGGGCCGCGCCTTGAGCGCAGCGACACCCTCGGTTTCATCCCGAAGGACGAACTGACGGGTGCGGCCATCCGCTCACTGCTGAACGGCGCGTGACCCTCCGCCTCGTCCTGGCCGACGACTCGCTCCTCCTGCGGGAGGGGATCGCCCGGCTGCTGACCGAGGCCGGTTTCGATGTCGTCGCCCAGGTCGGTGACGCCAGGGCTCTGCTTGCTGCAGTCAGCGAGCACGCTCCGGACGTCGCGATCGTCGACATTCGGATGCCGCCCACCCACACGGACGAAGGCCTCAAAGCCGCCGAGGCCATCCGTGCCGAGCACGGCACGAAGGTCGGCATCCTGGTCCTGTCGCAATACGTCGAGACGACGTTCGCGCTGCGGCTCGTCGCCGACGGCTCGGGGGGCGTCGGGTACCTCCTCAAGGACCGGGTCGACGACCTCGAGGACTTCTCTGAATCGATCCGGCGCATCGCCAAGGGCGGGTCGGTGATCGACCCGGAGGTGGTCGCCCAGCTCGTCGGACGTCGACGGGCCAAGGTGCCCCTCGACGACTTGACGGAACGAGAACGGGAGGTCCTCGCATTGATGGCCGAGGGCCGCTCGAACCAGGCGATCAGCGACGGCCTCTTCCTCGCCCCGAAGACGGTCGAGGCCCACATCGCAAACATCTTCTCGAAGCTCGAGCTGCTGCCGGCGCCTGACGACCACCGTCGCGTTCTCGCGGTCCTCGCCCACCTCCGGGGCTGAGCCTCGCCCAGCCCGACGATCACGGGCACGGCCGGTCCAGGCCCCGGTACCAGGCGTCGGGCTCCCAAACGCCAAGACGCCGACCCGAGGTTTCCCCTGGTCGGCGGTCCGGCTATCCAGTTGTGGAGCGGCGTATTCAGTTGTGGGAGCGGCCGCTCGTCGGCGGAGCTGAGGCAACGACGTTCAACGCCAGGATCACCGCGATCGCCAGGATCAGCATCGTCATCGGGTCCATCTGTGTTCGTCCTCAGGCTTCGCTTCCGATGTGCGGAGTCTCGACGCCGAGGCGTCTGTAGCCATCGGGGCGGCCACCGAATCTGAACTAGGGTCTGCCCCGTGCCGGGTGGGGGCCTGCCCGGTGCTCCCGGGTGACGGCGGCGGCCAGACTCACGAGATCGAACGTCTCGTCGACCGACGGAGGAATCCGATGACTGCCGCATTCATCCCGACCCCGATCCAACGTGGTCTCACGGCTGCCGACGTCGAGGCCCGCCGCGGCGCTGGCCAGGGCAACGACTATCGGTCGCCCACCAGCCGGACCTACCTCGAGATCCTGAAGGACAACAGCTACCCGTTCATCAACGGTCCGCTCCTGATCGTCGCGGCGGCGCTCGTCAGCTTCGGCGCGTACACGGAGGCCCTCATGACCGGCGTCCCGGTCATCGGAAACATCGCGATCGGCGTCATCCAGGGCTCGCGCGCGAAACGCCAACTCGACCGAGTCGCCCTCCTGAGTCAGGCGCCGGCAACCGTCGTCCGCGACGGCATCGAGCAAACCATCAAGCCGAGCGACGTCGTCCTCGGCGACATCGTCGTCGCCAACCGCGGCGACGAGATCCAGCTCGACGGTCGGATCGTCGGCGCCGCGACAGCATCGGTCGACGAGTCGGCTCTCACGGGCGAGTCTCACGCGATCGACAAGGCAGCCGGCGACAACGTGATGTCCGGCAGCGCCGTCCTGAGCGGGACTGCCCGCTACGAGGTCGAGGCTGTCGGCGCGGAGACGTTCGCCAACAGGATCCTTTCTCAGGCCAAGGGGCATCGTGACGTCCGGACGCCGCTCCAGAGCGATATCGCCAAGGCATTCGTAGCCGTGGCCGTGCTCATCGTCCTCTCCGGGCTGGTCGTCGTCCTCTCATTCCAGGCGACCGCGGCCGATTCCGCGCACGAGACCGTGTTTGCCGCCGCCGTCCTCGTGACCCTCGTCCCACAGGGTCTTGCGCTGATGCTGACCGTGACGTACGCAGCGGCCGCCCTGCGCATCTCGCGCCTCGGGGCCCTCGCCCAGCGCCAGAGCGCGATCGAGGCGATGAGCCGGATCGACACGTTCTGTAGCGACAAGACCGGCACGCTGACGACCCAGCGGATCGAATTCGGAGCGATCGAGCCGATCGACGGCATCGAGCTCGACACGGCGATAGCCCGATTGCTTGGCGCCATCGCGACGAGCACGGCAGCGCCGAACAACACGACGGGCGCCCTCCAGACGGCCTTCCCGGGCGCGTCCCTGGCGGTTTCCGAGGAGGTGGCTTTCTCATCCGCGCTTCGCTGGTCGGCGATCCGGTTCGGGGCCGGTGACGGGACGCATCCCGCCGACGATGGCACGTACGTTCTCGGCGCGCCGGCCGTCCTCGCGAGCTCGATGAACGGCACGGGCGAAGCGGTCATCCACCGGGCCGCCGAGCTGGCGTCTGGCGGGCATCGGGTCCTCGTCGTGGCCCGTGGCTCATCTCGGGCCCCGTTCGGCGAAAACGCCGTGCCATCGATCCCTGAACCGCTCGAGCCGCTGGCACTGCTGACGTTCACGGAGGAGCTTCGACCGGAGGCGCGCGCGACGATCGACGGCCTCCGCGAGCGCGGGATCGACGTCAAGATCGTGTCCGGTGACGACCCGAACACCGTGGAGGCGATCGGCCGGCGGCTGGGCCTCGCAGTCGATGGCGGGACGGCATCCGGTCTGGATCTCGCGGCCCTCGACGACGAGGCGCTCGGCGAAGTCGCCGACCAAACGACGATCTTCGGCCGCATCGACCCGCACCTGAAGGCGCGGCTCGTGACCGTCCTTAAGGCGCGCGGCCGGTACGTCGCGATGACCGGCGACGGCGTCAACGACATCCTGCCCGTCAGGACCGCGGATGTCGGCGTGGCGATGCAGAGCGGCAGTCCGGCCACGCGCGGTGTCGCCGACCTGGTCCTCGTGCACGACGACTTCTCCATCCTGCCCGAGGCCATCCGGGACGGCCAGCAGATCGTGGCCGCCATGGCCGCGACCCTGACCGTGCTTCTTGCCCGGACGTTCTATGTGCTGATGATCATCGTCGGCTCGGCGCTTATCGAGCTGCCGTTCCCGTTCACGCCCCGTCAGAACTCGATCCTGGCGCTCGTTACGGTCGGGGTGCCGATCCTGGTCCTGGCGCTCTGGGTCAAGCCGGGTCCCTCGCGGTCCGGCCTCCTCGTCCAGACGCTGCGGATCTCGATCCCGTTATCGCTTGGGGTCGTCGCCGTGGCCCTGCCGGTTTACGCGACGGCGCTGCTCAACGGTGCGACGGAAGATGTCGCGCGGACGATGCTGACCACCATCGCCACGTTCATGGGAATCGGAGCCCTGATTTTGATCCCGGTCGCCGCAGACGACGAGGGCCAGGTCCGGATGCCCGCGTGGATGCGGACGGCCATCCTGGTCGGCGGTCTCACGATCGCCTACCTCGTCATCCTCTCGACGGGTCCGGGACGGTCGTTCTTCCAGCTCTCGCCACTGCCCGTCGAGATCGTGTTGACGCTGGTCGTCATCGCCGGTGCCTGGACCTGGGCCGTGTTGCACATCCATCGCACGAGGATCGTGCAGCGTGCCATTGACCGTCTCATCGCCGGGTGGCGGGTCCTGCGTCCGCTGCCTGACTCGGCCCGAGCGTCGATCGTGCCACCGCGGCACGGCCGACCCTGAGAGCCGTTCACGGGTCCGCATGGGGCTTCCTCTTCGTTTTGTGCAGCCCCACCGGACCGGCAGGGAATCAGGGCTAGCCCCGTGATGCAAGACGGGTAGGCCCCGACGGCACGGCGGGGCGTGGCGACCATCGTTCGGGATGGCCGCCGCCGCCGGGGATCCGCCGGGATCGGCCCGAACGCGAGGTTGATCATGTCCACATCCATCTTCTCCCGGCTGGCGGGCCCGATCGTGCTCATCACGGGGCTGCTCCTGGTCGTCGCGCAGGTCCTTCTGGTGGTGAGTTACGACGCCACCGATCGCGCGGCCACGCTGCGCGATCCCGTCTATCTCGCCGGTGGGTTCATCTATTTCGTCGCCTTCGGCGGCCTCCTCATCTCGCTCTCGGCCGCCTATCGGCGCCAGGAGCAGGAGGCGGGACTCTTCGGGCTGATCGGTTTCGCCGCCGCGACCGTCGGGACGATGTTCCTGGGCGGCGATCTCTGGTTCGAGACGTTCGCGGTCCCGTGGCTCGGTGACGTCGCGCCCGAGGCCTTCAACCAGGTCGGGGATCTCCTGATGGTCGGTGGCATCACGAGCTACGTGCTGTTCGCCGTCGGCTGGGCGCTGTTCGGTCTGGCGAGCCTACGCGCAAGGGTCTTCCCGAGGGCGATCTCGGTGACCATCATCGCGGGCGGCATCATCGGCTTCCAGGCATTGATCCCGCCCTTCGGTCTGCCGCTTGCCTTGGCGGTCACCTCACTCGGCGTCTGGATGACCCGGGGATCCCTCGCCGGTGCGAAGACTGAGGCCCGCCCGACCGATACGCTCAGCCGGGTCGATACGGGTTCGGCATCGGCGTGACCGTGACGATGTGACGGGCAGCACCGAAGGACTTCCCGGGCGCGAATCCTGAATGACTTGCTCCCGAGGCACGTTATGTTCGGTGCCGGCGCGGAATCGCCCGGACTTGCC
>CAZFXH010000029.1:0-4343 GCA_964522905.1 uncultured Anaerolineaceae bacterium | reverse complement strand
TGCTGCCCGTCCTGCCGCTCTATTTCACCGAGCAGGGCGTCGACCTCGCGACCCTGGGTATCGTCATCGCCGCGTGGCCGGCCGCTCGCCTCGTCAGCGAGCCCATCTTCGGTTGGCTGGCGGACCGGACGGAGCGCGTCCCGTTGATGGTCATCGGCCTGATCGCCACGGGCGTGTTCGGGGCATTGCCGCTGGTCCTCACGGGTCCGCTGGCGTTCGTCCTGCTGCGCGCCGGCGCCGGCCTGGGTGCCGCGATCTACGACCCGGCCGCCCGCGGATTCCTGACTGACGCGACGCCCCCGGACCGGCGCGGCGAGGCATTCGGGCTGTACGGCGCGGCACAGATGGGCGGGCTGCTGCTGGGCCCCACGATCGGCGCGTTCGGAGCGGCGCAGTTCGGCGGCATCGCCTTCGTGTTCGTGTTCAGCGCCATCGCGGCGGTGGTCGCGGCGGTCGGCATCGCGCTGCGCGTGCGCGAGGAGCGCTACCAGCGCCAGGTGCACCCGACGCGCTCGCCGGACGTCACGACCCTGCCACCGGACTCGCCGTTCATCGAGGGCCGGCTGGCCGCGGATCTCGCGGCGGATACCGGACCGCGACCCGGTCAGGCGATGCGCCTGCTCAACCGCGGGCTGATCGCGGCGCTCGTCATCAATCTGGGCGGGTACTACGGGGGCGGGACGTACGAGGTCATCTGGAGCCTGTTCCTCGAAGGGCTCGGGGCCGACCTGCCGCTCATCGGCCTGACCTTCGCGATGTTCGGATTGCCGATCCTGATCCTGTCGCCGCTGGCCGGCCGCATCGTGGACAAGCGAGGGTCGATGGCGTTCATCGTCCTCGGGATGATCCTCCCGGCGGTGACCGGGATCCTGTACACGTTCCTGTCGGATCCATTCCTGGCTGTCCCGTTGATCCTCGTCGAAGCGACCGGCTTCGCCTTCCTCAATCCGGCGTTGTACGCCGTCGTTGCCGCGAGCTCGCCCCCGGGGCGCTCGTCGACCACGCAGGGATTGTTCGGCGCCGCGGGCACGCTCGGGTTCATCGCGGCGTCCCTCGGCGCCGGCGTCCTCGCCGAGCGGAGCATCCTCTACCCGTTCTACGTGTTCAGCGCGGTCATGATGATCGCCCTCGTGGTCGGCCTCGCGATCGGGGGGCGCCGCCTGCACGGCAGGCCGCTCACGAGCGAGCCGGCCGCCTCCGGCGTTTGACCGATTGGGGCTGGCTGCCTATCATCTCCGAGCGGGGTGGAGCAGCGGCAGCTCGTCGGGCTCATAACCCGAAGGTCACTGGTTCGAATCCAGTCCCCGCAACCAACGCCTTTTCCTGAACCCCGGGTCCCGACCAACCCGGGGTTCTTCCTTGTCCGCGACTGGTCGTCGCGATTGCGTGGTGTCACGGCGCCAGGCGCTGCCAGGAGGGCCGCCCAGCCGTCGGACCGGGCCACGCCCGAGACCGGCCCGTGAGCGAGTCCCACAGCAGCGGTGTCGACGTCGGGTTTCCCGCGAAATCGACGGGGACGGTCAGGATCCTCCCGTCGTCCGGCGCCCATACGTGCCACGTGTTCTCGGCGGCGCGGGCGACGGCTGGGACGTCCAGCTCCACGACAGGCCCGTTCCCATCGACCGGGATCACCGAGTAGGCCGTCACGCAGTCGGCGATATCGTCCGCAGGATCGTCGTAGCACCCCTCGATCAGGAGCCGGGTCCCGTCATTGGACCAGTCAGTGACATTCTCGAGGTCATTTTCGGGGAGGGCGCGCAGGACTCGGTTCGACTGGCCGTCTGCCGTAACGACGTACGCTCGCAGGAGGGATCCGCCCGTCTCGAAATCGACGCCGTAGGCGCTATAGGCGATGCGGGATCCGTCCGGAGACCACCTCGGACCGAGCATGCCGAGGTTCGTCGGCTCCACGATGGTTCGAAGGCCATTGCCATCCGGCTGGACGGCGTACAGACCCGTAGCCGTCGCCCCCGCCGTCCCGCCCACGAACACGATCTCGGCGCCATCGGGTGCCGAGTAATCGGGGTCGGATGCGAGCAGGCCTTGGATCGCCAGGGTCCGCATGCCGCTACCGTCGGCGTTCGCGACATGGAGCGCGAGGTCCGCCGAGATCAGGATCTGTCGGCCGTTCGGCGAAAAGGCGTAGCTCTCGATGTTGGCGATCGCCTCCGGCGTGACCTGGACGATCTCGCTTCCGTCCGATCTCGCGACGTAGAGGTGCCCGGGAGCCGTCAGCGTGGGCCTTCGTTCGAACATGATATGCGTGCCATCGAGCGAGAACCGCGGCGCAAGGTCACGGTCCGGACCCGACACGATGACCGTCTCCATCCCGGTCGCCGGATCAGCCGTGAAGATGTCACCGTTCGAGGCATAGGTGATCAACCCGTTGCGGGCCGGCCCGAACGGGGCCGGCAACCGGGCCTGCGAGCCGACATAGGCCGCGACAGCCGTGGCGACCAGGAGACCGAGCAGGACGAGGGTGCCGAGCGCTCGCCATGGAGCGTTGGGCGCGAGCACTGGACGTCGGGTCACGACAGCCATGGGAATCCACCTTTCTGGGAACGTCCAGGCTGGCCGCTGCCGCACTAGGGCGACCTGTCGGACGAGGTCATCTCGGTAGTCAGGGGTCCCGGCCAGGTACAGGTCGGCGAGGAGCGCCGGCAGGTCCTGTTCGAAGCGACGGGGCGAGGTCATGCGAGCTGCCCTCCCATCACTGAGGCCGGGACGGGATCAGGCTCGGCGGTCACGGTCGTTCGCATCGCGCCGAGTGCGTAGTGGAGCCGCGACTTCGCCGTTCCGAGCGGGATGCCCAGGATGCGCGCCACCTCCGGCAGCGGCATCCCGAGGAGGTAGTGCAGGGCGACGACCGCGCGATGCCCCGGATCGAGCCGCGCGAGCGCAGCGTCCAGGAGGTCGCGATCGGCGAGCATGCCGGCGACATCGCGGGTCGCCGGGGAATCGATCTGCTTGAGCTCCACCTCGATCACCCGGCGATTGCGGCGCCGGATGAGGTCGAGACAGGCGTTGACGGTGAGTCGATGCAGCCATGCCTCGAACCGGTCCGGGTCGCGCAGCCCGGGCAGGTCGCGCCACGCGCGGATGAGCGCCTCCTGGACCGCGTCGCGCGCGAGCTCCGGGTCGCGGAGGATCAGGCGAGCGGCCGCGTCCAGCCGCGCGAGATGCATGTCGATGAGCGCGGCGAAGGCGTCATGTTCGCCTCGCCGCGCTCGTTCGATCAAGCCTCGCTGGTCCACGGTCGCCCCTGCAGCGGCACGGCCGGTCTGGTCGTGCTCCACAGGGTATGGCGTCCGTGTCGCCCGAAAGGTTCACCGGAGGCGTGCTGCCCCGGTCCCCCGGGCACGCCGCCGGTTCAGGGCGCCCTCGCGCGAACGGTTCTTCAGGGCACCAGCCAGACCACGCCGCGGCGCACATCCGCGCTGCAGATCAGCGCGGTGCCGCGCAGGACGTCCATGCCGACGAGGCCGGGCGGGCTCTCCATCTCGTCGCGAACGACCAGACGGCGGAGCCCGATCCGAACGTCGCCGACCAGCAGCACGCGTTCGCCGACGTCCGACCCGACGACGCGACCCCCACCGACGCCAGTGCCGCCGCTCACGTCTCGGGTGCCGTGCAGGCCGGGGATCGTGGAGCTCGCGAACTCCGTCTGCCGACCTCCGGTGTTCAGCATCGTCGGGACCGCCGGAAACGGCTCGATGGCGGTGGGCACCGCCACCGTAGGCTCGCCCGGGAAGCGATCGAGCACGATCGGCCACAGCGATGGCAAGCGCGCGATCAGCCACGCATCGACATCCGCGACGGACGGCCCGACGACCACGAATCGGTCGTTCAGCAGGTCGATCATGATCCGCGCGGTCGGATGCAGGTGTTGCGGACTTAAGAAGCCCCCGACGCCCCATCCGGCGAACGGCGGCGGACCGGCGATCGCCACCACGTTGCGAAGCCCGAACGGCTGCTCGGCGATGTGGACCTCGAGCCCTCCGACCGACCAGCTGGGCACCGCTGCACCAGCGTGGTCGGTCCCATCCTCGGCTGGCTCAGCGTCCACGCCGACGCGATCGATGAGTTCCCTGGTCAGCACATGGTCGGTGGAGCCCGTGTCGAGGATCAACCTCGTGGTCACGCCGCCGACCGTGGCGTGGACCATGGGCGAGTGCACGTTCGTGCCGTCCTCCGTGTCGAACGTGATCGGAACATCGACGAGGACGCGGATCTCGTCGGTCGCCTGGTCGGCCGGGGTCACGACGACACCATACGACGGAGCGTGGCTCGCCACGCGGCTCATCCCACCGCTCCTGCGCGTTCGTGTCCGCCGGTCGGCCTCA
>CAZFXH010000028.1:0-5316 GCA_964522905.1 uncultured Anaerolineaceae bacterium | reverse complement strand
GGCGAGTTCGTGCGCTGGGAGGTCGCGACGGCGATCGCCGGCGCCGTGCTCGGCATCGACCCGTTCGATCAGCCCAACGTCGAGGAAGCCAAGGAGCTGACTCGCAAGGTGCTGGCCAAGGCCGGTCGCGGCGACGGAACGGACCGTGTCGCGAGCGGCCTCGCGGCCACCGACCCGACATTGTCAGCGAAGCTCGCTACGCATCTCGGCCGTCCGGCCAGCGCGTACTTCGCCGTGCAGGCGTTCATCGCACCGACCCCCGCCCGGGACGCTACCTTCGCCCGGATCCGCGCCATGGTCCGCGATGGCAATCGGATCGCAACGACTGCCGGGTATGGACCGCGCTTCCTGCACTCGACGGGCCAGCTCCACAAGGGTGGCCCACCGATCGGCGTATTCCTCCAGTTGACGGCCGACCATCCCGACGACCGCCAGATCGCGGGCTGGCCCTACACCTTCGGTCAGCTGATCGACGCCCAGGCGGACGGTGACTTCGCCGCGCTCGAAAGCCACGAGCTGCCCATCCTGCGCGTCCACCTCGGCGCCGATCCCGACGCCGGCCTCGCCGCCCTGGAGCGCGCGCTCGAAGCCGCGCTTCGCACGACCTCGGAGGGTTGATCCGCATGCGCATCGGGTTCATCGGTCTCGGCCGGATGGGGGCCAACATGGTCCGCCGGCTCATCCGCGACGGCCACGAGGTCGTGGTCTACAACCGGACCCCGGAGAAGACCACGGAGATCGCCGGAGAAGGCGCCACCCCGTCGTATTCGATCGAGGAGCTCGTCTCCAAGCTCGAGAAGCCGCGCGCGGTATGGGTCATGGTCCCCGCCGGCGACGCGACCGAGGCCCAGGTCGAGGAGCTTCTGGAACACCTCGAGCCGGGTGACACCATCATCGATGGCGGCAATACGAACTTCCACGACGACGTCCGCAGGCACGAGGCGCTCAAGGCGAAGAACATCGCCTATGTCGACGCCGGGACGTCGGGTGGCATCTGGGGCCTGGAGCTCGGCTACTGCCTGATGGTCGGTGGCGACACGGAGCCGGTCACGGCGCTCGAGCCCATCTTCACGTCGCTCGCTCCTGAAGGCGGATACCTCCATGTCGGTGGTCCGGGTGCCGGCCACTACGTCAAGATGGTCCACAACGGCATCGAATACGGCCTGATGCAGGCCTACGCCGAAGGCTTCGAGATCATGCATGCGAGCGACTACGAGCTCGACCTCGCGGGCATCTCGGAGCTGTGGATGCAGGGCTCGGTCGTCCGCTCGTGGTTGCTCGAGCTGCTGGGCCGGGCGTTCAAGGCGAACGGTCGCGACCTGGATCAGCTCAAGGGCTGGGTCGCCGACTCGGGCGAAGGCCGCTGGACCGTCCAGGAGGCGATCGACAAGGACGTGCCGGCGCCGGTGATCACGCTGTCGTTGCTCACCCGCTTCCGTTCCCGTCAGGACGATTCGTACACGGGCAAGGTCCTGGCCGCTTTAAGGAATGAGTTCGGTGGTCATGCGGTGAAAACGGAGTGACCGTGGAAAGCCAGAACGTTTTGTGGTCCCAGCCCCACCGAGGTCCAAGGCGGTGCCCTGCGACGCCATTGGCCCGAGGTCTCGGCGGTCATGCAGTGAAGACCGAGTAACCGCGGATGGCGACGCGAGCGAAGGCCAAGGTCGAGGTTCCGGTCAAGGACCCTGCGCCCCTCGACGCACCGCCGGACCAACCGATCCCGGCCCAGCCATCCCCACGCCCCAGGGACGCGCCCAAGACCATGCGCGAGCTCCGCGAGAGCCGCCAGGGGAAAAGGGCCTCGCGGGCCAAGGCCGCCGAGAACATCCTGCGTGAGGGCCTTCACCTCGAACGGGTGCCCGACCCGTCGATCCTCGTGCTGTTCGGGGCGACGGGCGACCTCGCCTACCGCAAGGTCATCCCGGCGATGTACCACCTGTGGCGGACCAACCTGCTGCCCCACGAATTCCTGCTGCTCGCGGTTGGCCGGCGGGCCTATCAGGACGACGACTATCGAGCGGAAGTTCGCACCGCCCTCGACGAGTTCAGCCGCGTGCTGCCGATCGACGAGGCGGCCTGGGCCGCGTTCAGCGAGCAGATCCTGTACGAGAACTGCGACTTCACCGACGCAGCCGGCTTCGATCGCCTCGCCGGTAGACTCGACGAGCTCGACACGGAGCACCACACGCGCGGCAACCGGCTCTTCTACCTCGCGACCCAGCCGTCGCAGTTCGCCGATCTCGTCGCCCAGCTGGGCCGCGTGGGCCTCGACCACGAGCGCCATGACGGTGGTTGGCGTCGGATCGTCATCGAGAAGCCATTCGGCCATGACCTCGATTCGGCGAAGAAGCTGAACCGCGAGGTGAGCAAGGTCTTCCGCGAATCGCAGGTCTACCGCATCGATCACTACCTGGGCAAGGAGACCGTCCGCAACCTGCTGGTCTTCCGATTCGGCAACGGCATCTTCGAGCCGCTCTGGAACCGGCGCTACGTGGACCACGTGCAGATCACGGTGGCCGAGTCCATCGGCATCGAGAATCGCGGCGCGTTCTACGAGGAGACCGGCGCGTCGCGAGACGTCCTCCAGAACCACCTGCTCCAGCTCGTGAGCCTCGTGGCGATGGAGCCGCCGGCCACGTTCGAAGCCGACCCGTTGCGAGACGAGAAGGTGAAGGTGCTGCGAGCGATCGCCAGCCCGGCCGAGTCGCCCGGCAACGTCGTCCGCGGCCAGTACGGCCCGGGCTGGGTGGCCGCCACGCCGGTCCCGGGCTACCGCGAGGAGAAGGACGTCGACCCGAAGTCCGAGACGGAGACGTTTGTGGCGGCACGCCTGACGATCGACGACTGGCGCTGGTCCGGCGTGCCGTTCTACGTCCGGACCGGCAAGCGGCTCCCAAAACGCTCCACGGAGATCGCGATCCAATTCCGCGAGGTACCGCACCGCCTGTTCCGCGGGGCGGCCACCGACCCAGACCCCAACCTCCTCGCCATCCGGATCCAGCCCGATGAGGGGATCATGCTGCGGTTCGGTGCCAAGGTGCCGGGCCTCGGCATGGCGATCCGTCCGGTCACGATGGACTTCACGTACGGATCCGCGTTCAACGTCGATTCACCCGACGCGTACGAGACGCTCATCCTCGACGGCCTCCAGGGCGACGCCTCGCTGTTCACCCGCGCCGACGAGGTCGAGGAGGCGTGGAGCATCGTCGATCCGATCGTCGACATGTGGGCATCGAGCGCGCCGCCCGACTACCCGAACTACGACGCCGGGACGTGGGGCCCAGTCGAGGCCGACGAGATGATCGCCCGCGACGGCAAGCACTGGCGCCGGATCTGAGCCGGCCGGCGCCATGACGACCTCGGTCCCGCCCGCCACTGCGCTCAACGAGCCCGTCCTGCGCTGGTCGGCGCGCGCCCACAGCATCGCCGAGATCGAGCAGGAGCTCGCCCGGATCTGGGCGAAGCAGGATCTGACGACGGAGATCGAGGGCCAACCCGCGCGACACATCGCGGCCCGGACGAGCGTGATGAACCTCGTCGTCATCGCGCGCCGACCCGAGATCGCGGAGCGCGGCGCGGCGACCATCCAGGCACTCACCGGGCGCCACCCGTCACGGACCATCGTCGTCCAGTCGGCTGATCCGGACGGGCCGTCGTGGCTCGACGCACGGGTAGAGGCGCATTGCGTCCTCCCGCGCGAGGACGCGCCGGAGACGTGCGCCGAGACCATCCACCTGACGGCGGGCGGGGAAGCCGGCCGGCACCTCTCGGCGATCGTGACGCCCCTCATCGTCCATGACCTGCCGGTCACGGTCTGGTGGCCGGGTGAGCCGCCGTTCGCGTCGAGGGCGGCGTACGACCTGCTGACTGGGGCGGACCGTCTCGTGGTGGACGGTTCGACGTGGAACGGCGACGGCCTGGAGCGGATGCGCGAGATGGCGGGGCTGCTCGACGTGACACGCCTCGCAATCAGCGACTTCGCCCTGATCCGCCAGTCGCGCTGGCGGGAAGCCATCGCCTCGATCTTCGACGACCCCGATTTTCTGCCGTACCTGCGGTCGCTGCGCCGGATCGCGGTCACCTACGGCACCCACGATGAGACGGGGGCGCCCGCCTCTACGAACATCGTCAAGCCCATCTACCACGTCGCCTGGCTCGCCTCTCGACTAGGGTTGTCCGTGGTGAAGCCCCTGGCCGCTGTGGCGGAGAAAGCCGGGGCATCACGCTCGAAGACGGCGCACGGCGCGCGACCCGTCGTCAGCCGCGGGATGGCTGCGGTCCTGAGCGATGGCCGGGGCGAGATCTCGGTCGTGGTCCGCCCGGTCGTCTCGGCGATGCCCGCGGGCACGACCCTCCGTGTCGAGCTGCTCGCCGAGCGCCGGGGATCCGAACTCCGGGCCGACGTCACGGCGGAAGCTGAGGCGGTGCACGTCCGCGTCTGGCAAGACGGTGTCGAGGTCCTCGAACGACGGTTCCTGGCGGCGCGCCGCGGGGAGGTCGATCTGCTGGCCGAGGCCATCGAGACGGGCCGTCGCGAGGACATCGCGACCGGGAGCCTGCGCGCCGCGGCCCAGCTCGCCGGGGGTCCCATCCCCCCGGCCGGAGCCAGGCCGAACGCGTGACCGAGCCGGAGATCATCGTCGTCCCCGATGCTTCGACGGCATCGACCGTGGCCGGGGACCGGATCGCTGCGTCGTTGCGTGACGCCGTCGCGGAGCGCGGCCGAGCCGACTGGGCGACGACCGGCGGCTCCACCCCGGTCGGGATCTACCGGCACCTCGCCGCGCCCGCGGCCGTGAACGACGTCCCGTGGCAGGACGTCCACGTCTGGTGGGGCGACGACCGGTTCGTGCCGCGTGACCACGCGCTCTCGAACGTCAAGGCGTTCGACGACATCCTGCTGGATGTGGGTGGCCATCAGGCCGGCCAGGCGCTCGGCAGCTCGGCCACGGTTGTCCCGCTGGCCGTCGAGAACATCCACCCGGTCCGGACGAGCGAGGCCATCGGCGAGGGCTGGAGCGCCGCCGCCTGCGCGGCCGAGCTCGAGCGGGAATTGCGTGCCGCCGATCTCGAGCTCGTCGACGGTTGGCCGGTCCTCGATCTCATCCTGCTCGGGGTCGGCGGCGACGGTCACGTGCTCTCGGTCTTCCCGGGCTCGACCGCCTTTGAATCGAAGGACTGGGCTCTGGCCATCCCTGCGCCGACCCACATCGAGCCGCACGTCGAGCGGGTGACGCTCAATCCGGCCATCCTCGCCGCCGCGCGCGAGGTCCTTGTCGTGATGCACGGGGCTGACAAGGCCGCGATCCTGGGCGA
>CAZFXH010000027.1:0-2440 GCA_964522905.1 uncultured Anaerolineaceae bacterium | reverse complement strand
GTACACGGTCTCCAGCGGCGGCCGCCCCCGACCGAACCGGTCGTCGAGCGCCTGGGCGCGCAGTTCGATCTCGGTCAGGACGGCGTCCAGGAACTCCGTGACCCGAGCCTTCGGCCCGCGTGCCGCGGCACCGGCGTATACGACGAAGTCGCAGTACGGGCACAGGGAGACGCAGAAGGGAACGTGGACGTAAAGCCCGACTGGCGGCGTCGGAGGGGGCGGGACCAGGCTCCTCACCGGTCCCGCGGGGCCGACTCTCGATTGCCGATGACCCGCCAGCCATCGGGCGGCCGACGGCGCTTGTCGATCTCCTCGGGCTCGCGGCCCCGCGGCAGGGTCTGGCCCGTGTGGCCGGTGCACAGGAAGATCGCGAAACGGGTGGCCGCGTGACCCAGGAATGCCGCCGCGATCCCGCCCGTGACGGCGGTCAGCCAGCCACCGATCAGCCCGATCCCCAGCGTCGTGGCGAGCAGGTAGCGGTCGCGCCCCGGCGCCCCGAGGCGCGTCGCCAGGGCATACAGCAGCGTCTGGATCAGGTTCGAGGCATTCGCCTCGATTCCCAAGCCGATCAGCGTCCCGAAGATCGCGCCACGGAACGTGACCTCGTCGAGGAACGCCGTCGCCGTGGAATTCAGGAGGGCCCCGGGGTACGAGGCCGTGTCCGGAAAGCGGATCCGGTGGTATCGGATCGTCGCGAACGCCACGGCCTGGGCAACCCCGATCCCGGCGAAGACCAGCCCGCCGAGCAACGCGCCCACCCGATCGCCCGTGCCCAGGAACAGGTCGGTCTGCGGGGCTGGACTGATGTACAGCATCGCGATGACGATCCCGATACCCAGGCCGTACCACGCGAGCCGCCGCCGGACGCGGGGCTGCTCCCCGTCGCGGGTCGACTCGTAGTACTCGGCCGTGCCGAACCGTTCCGCGTCGAGGCGGAGCATGGCCAGCAGCAGGGTCATCCCGACGACGATCAGGCCGCGCGAGGTGTCGAACAGGCCCTCCACGCGCGTCTTTAGCCCTCGTCCAGACGGAGCATCGCCAGAAACGCCTCCTGCGGGATCTCGACGGACCCGACCCGCTTCATCCGCTGCTTGCCCTCTTTCTGCTTCTCGAGCAGCTTGCGCTTGCGGGAGATGTCGCCACCGTAACACTTGGCCAGCACGTTCTTCCGCATGGCACGGACGGTCTCGCGGGCGATGACGTTGCTGCCGATCGCCGCCTGGATCGGGATCTCGAACATCTGCCGCGGGATGAGCTGCTTGAGCCGCTCGGCGAGCTGCCGCCCCGTCGACTGCGCTCGATCGCGGTGGACGATGATCGAGAGCGCGTCGACCGGCTCGCCGTTCACGAGGATGTCGACCTTGGCGAGGTTCGCCGGCCGATAGCCCAGCTCCTCGTAGTCCATCGATGCGTAGCCCTGGCTGCGGCTCTTGAGCTGGTCGAAGTAGTCGACGATGAGCTCGGCGAGCGGCATCTCGAAATGGAGGACGACGCGGGTCGGGTCGAGGTACTCCATGTTCACGAACGTCCCGCGCCGGTTGGTCGACAGCTCCATCAGCGCGCCGATGTACTGACTCGGCGTCACGACACTGAGCTTGACCCAGGGCTCCTCGATCGACTCGATGTCGGACGGGCTCGGCAGCAGCGCTGGGTTGTCCACGACGACCATGCCGCGGCCGTGCTGGAGCTGGACGTGGTACTCGACCGACGGCGCCGACGCGATCAGATCGAGCGCGAACTCGCGCTCCAGGCGTTCCTGGACGATCTCCATGTGGAGCATGCCGAGGAAGCCGCAGCGAAACCCGAACCCCAGCGCCACCGAGCTCTCCGGCTCGAACGTGAAGCTCGCGTCGTTGAGATGCAGCTTGTCGAGCGCCTCGCGCAGCAGCGGGTAGTCCTCGCCACTGAGTGGGTAGATGCCCGCGAACACGAGGCTCTTCGCCTCCTGGTATCCGGGCAGGGCCTCGCTCGCCGGTCGGGCCTGGGTCGTGAGGGTGTCGCCGACCTGGGCCTCACGCACGTTCTTGAGGCCCGTGGCGACGTAGCCGACCTCGCCCGCCACGAGCTGCTTGACCGGCACGAGCTGCGGGCGGAACACGCCGAGTTCCAGCGGCTCGGCGAGCGCGCCGCTGGCCATCAGCTTCACGGGCTCCGTGGAGCGGAGCGTGCCGGCGGCCAATCGGACGTAGACGATCACGCCCTTGTAAGCGTCGTAGTGGCTGTCGAAGATCAGCCCCTGGACGGGTGCGTGCGGGTCGCCCTTCGGCGCCGGGACGCGCTCGACGATCGCCTCGAGGATGTCGATGACGCCGGTGCCGTCCTTGGCGCTCGCCAGGATCACCTCCTCGCGCGGGATCGCGAGGACGTTCTCGAGCTCGTCCATGATCGTCTCAGGGTCCGCGGACGGCAGGTCGATCTTGTTGAGGACCGGGATGAGCGT
>CAZFXH010000026.1:0-4170 GCA_964522905.1 uncultured Anaerolineaceae bacterium | reverse complement strand
GTACCAGCGCAGCGGTTGGGGTGCGGGCATGGCCCACTTCATCGCCGTCGTGAGCCACAAGGGACCGATGACGGTCGAATTCGCCGACCTGCCGGCGCCGGACCCGGCCATGTTCGGGATGCCGACCGAGGACGACGGCTCTCGCACCGATCCGATGTTGGGATCGAACATGCTCACTACGACCCATTACGAGCCCGACTTCGACGCCCTCCAGGCCGCATCGACCCGGATCGTCATCGCCGCGGGCGCGGAATCGGACGGGGAGATGGCGAGTCGCGGGGCCTTCGCGGTTGCCGAGCGGCTCGGCACGGCGCCGGTCATCTTCCCGAGCGGCCACGGCGGCTTCCTCGGCGGCGAGTACGGCCAGACGGGCGATCCTGACGCCTTCGCCGGCAAGCTGCGCGAGGTCCTGGTCACGGACGCCTGAGACCCCACGGCCCTCTTTGGTGGGCGAGCTTGGTCCTCAGCCCACCGCTTTCTTCACGAGCTTGGCGATCGTTGCCTCGTCGGCGGCGGTCAAACCCGTCAGCGCCCACGAGGTCGGCCACATGTTGCCTTCGTCGAGGTTGGCGTCGTCGTTGAAGCCGAATGTCGCATACCTCGCCTTGAACTTGTCCGCCGCCTGGAAGAAGCAGACCACCTTGCCGTCCTTGGCATAGGCGGGCATCCCATACCAGGTTTTCGGCGAGAGGCCTGGCGCGCTGGCTTTGACGATGGCATGGACGCGCTCGGCCATGACGCGATCCGCTTCCGGCATCTCGGAGATCTTCGCGAGCACGTCGCTTTCCGCGTCCGCCTTGCCCGCGGCCGCCTTGACCTCCTTGGCGTGTTCCCGCATCGCGGCTCGCTCCTCGGGCGTCCATACGTTGGACGACTTGGAGGACTTCGCGGCCGAGGTGGTGGTCTTGGCGGGCTTTTTCGTATCCTTCATCGCTGGCTACCTCTGTGTGAGATCTGCGGGAGGTCGACCCTGATGGTAGGGGGCCTCCGCTGCTGCGGCTTCTCCAATGCTGCTCAGTCGTGACCCGGGTGACACCGTGGTGGCCGCTGTCCGGTCGCCGTGTCGCCGACCAAGCGGGTCATGGGTGGAGGGCGCATCCCGCAGGCCCATGTCCGGACCCGGCCATGCTCGGTTCGCGACCTCGCCGACACCGAATCATGCCGGCTGGGGCCTGCGATGGTCGGGGTCTCGGATTGGTGGGCGATACTGGGCTCGAACCAGTGACCTTACGGATGTGAACCGTACGCTCTGACCAACTGAGCTAATCGCCCGCGCCATCCTGGGACAGCCGAGCGATGATACCCGAGACCCCTCAGATGTTCAGCCCTGGCCAGCGGGCGGCGATCGTCTCGGGGTCCGCGCCGTCGATGACGAGCAGCTTCTGACGGGAGGACGCGCCGGCCACGATCCGGACATCCCGCCGTGAGACGCCGAGCTCGTTGGCGATGAGCCGGATGAGCGCGTTGTTCGCGGCACCCTCCACCGCCGGGGCTCCGACGCGTGCCCGCAGCACCCCGTTGACGACGCCATCGACGCGGTCGGCCGCGGCCCTCGGAGTGAGGCGGACTGCGAAGCGGACGTCGGTGGAGCTCAAGACGTCAGAAGGCGCGCCAGAGGAAGCCGAGGATGATCAGGACGATGAACCCGGACCAGTCGATCATGCCGCTCTGCGGCAGCATCCGCCGGACAGGCGCAAGGATCGGCTCGGTGGCCTGGAAGAGGAAGCTCGAGACCTGGTTGCGGCCGGTCGGGTCCACCCAAGACATGAGCATCCGGCCAAGGACGAGCGCCCACAGCGCCATCAGCAGGAACTGGAGAAAGTTCGACAAGAACGCGGTGCCCACGAACCGAGTCTACCGCACGAAAGACGCCGGCCCGTCGCGTTCGACCCAACCGCGCATCCCAACGGCTGTGCTGGGTCTGCGCCGACGCGATTCGCGAGAGTCCCCCTCGGCGGGCCGGGACCTGTTGTCCGCCCCAGATACGCTCCTACGACGAATTTCTCGTGATCGTTCGCTTCGTTGGTCGGTTCCGGCAGTCTGGGCGATCGGACGTGTACGGCTGTGCGGAGTTGGTTCCTGGATCTCGCACGCGGCCCAGACCTGGGCTCGACGCGGCCCTAGTGGGTGTGATCGACTTCCCCGTCGCCGTGCTGATGCGGCCGCTCCCCGAAGATCGCCCGCCCGACGCGGACGATCGTGGCGCCCTCCTCGATCGCGACCTCGAAGTCGTCGGTCATCCCCATCGAAAGGTCCGGCCCGAGCGGCGCGCCGCCCCGTCGGAGTCGTTCCGACAGGCCGCGCAGGGCGACGAACGTCGGACGGGCGGCCTGGGCGCCCTCGACCAGCCGCCCGATCGTCATGAGCCCGCGCGCCTCGAGACCGTCCAGGGCGGCGATGCGCTCCAGGGCGGCGGGCAGGTCGTCGGGCTGGAAGCCGGCCTTGGCCGGGTCGTCGTCGACGTTGACCTGGAGCAGGATCGGGTAGCGGTTCGCCGGTCCGGTCGAGCGGATCTCGCGGGCCAGGCGGTCCAGCCGTTCGGCCAGCCCGACCGAGTCGACCGACTGGATGGCCTCGTAGACCTCGATCGCGCGACGTGCCTTGTTCGACTGAAGCGGGCCGACGAGCTGCCAGCGCGCGCCGGGCACCTCGGCGGCCTTCGCGGCCCCTTCCTGGACCCGGTTCTCGCCGAGAAGCGTCAGTCCGGCGGCGACCGCGGCCCGCAGACGGGCGGCCTCGACCGTCTTGGAGACGGCGACGAGGGTGACGTCGGCTGGCGAGCGACCCACCCGGTCACAGGCGGCCGCGATGCGAGCCAACACCCGGTCTCGTGCCGCTTCGAAGGCGGCGACCCCGGGGGTGGGCTCGGTCATCTCAGCGCAGGTGCCGGCCGCTGCCGGCGCGGGTCACTTGCGGCGCAGGAAGCTCGGGATCTCGAGGTCGTCGGCATCGTAGGTCGTCTGGCGACGCACCGGCGCGACCTCGCCGACCGACCGCTCGACGCGCGGCGCGGACACGACCGCCGCGGCCTCGTCCTCGCGCTCCGGGGACGTGAAGGGACTGCCGCCGTCCGTGACCTCCTGGCGCTGGCGCTGCAGCTCCTCGAGGAAGTCACGCTCGTGGCTGGCTCGACTGGACGTCGTCGTGTCCATGACCCCGGTCGATTCGCGCTGGACGCTCTGGCGCTTCTTTCCGCCGTCGAAACCGGTCGCGATGACGGTGACCATGACTTCCTCGCCGAGGCGCTCGTTGAAGCTCGTCCCGAAGATGATGTTGGCCTCCGGGTCGGCGGCCTCCTTGATGGTCTCTGCCGCTTCGTTGACCTCGTAGAGCGACAGGTTCGACGACCCGGTGATGTTCCACAGGATGCCCTGTGCCCCGTGGATGTCGAGCTCGAGGAGCGGGCTCGCGATCGCCTGCTGCGCGGCCTCGACGGCACGGTTCTCGCCGGTCGCCCGGCCGATGCCCATGAGCGCGGAGCCGGCGTCCTTCATGATCGCGCGCACGTCCGCGAAGTCCTGGTTGATCAGGCCCGGCATCGTGATGATGTCGCTGATGCCCTGCACGCCCTGGCGCAGCACGTCGTCGACGACGCGGAATGCGTCGAGGATGCTCGTGTTCTTCTGGACGACGTCCTTGAGCCGGTCGTTCGGGATCGTGATCAGGGCGTCGACCTGCACCTTCAGTTCCTCGGCATATTTCTCGGCGACGAGCTTGCGCTTGTTGCCCTCGAACGCGAACGGCTTCGTCACGACGCCGATCGTGAGGGCACCCGCATCCTTGGCGATCTGCGCGACGACCGGAGCGGCACCCGACCCCGTCCCGCCACCGAGACCTGCCGTGATGAACACCATGTCGGAGTCGGCCAATGCCGCCGCGATCTTCTCCGAGTCCTCTTCCGCCGATCGCTGGCCCAGCTGCGAGTCGCCGCCGGCGCCGAGACCGCGGGTGACCTTGTCACCGATGCGGATCTTGTGCGGCGCATCCGACTGGAGGAGGGCCTGGGCATCCGTGTTGCAGGCGATGAATTCGACGCCCATCATCTCGGCGCGGATCATCCGGTTGACGGCATTGCTGCCGCCCCCGCCGACGCCGATGACGCGGATCAGCGCGAAGTTCTCGGAATCGGAACGCAGCGGCATCGAGCTTTCCTCCGGCGACCCTCGGGGT
>CAZFXH010000025.1:0-1692 GCA_964522905.1 uncultured Anaerolineaceae bacterium | reverse complement strand
GTGGAGCAGCGACTCGGTCTCGCGCTCCTCGAGGGCGCGTGCCAGACCGCCGACGGCTCGTATCTGCTCGGTTGCGCGATGGACTATCCGGGGTTCGACTGGAAGCCCGACCTCGCCGGCATCGCCCTCGTGACCGAAGGTCTCCTCGCGTCCCTGCCGGACCTTCGGGCCGCCCGCTTCGCCCGCGCGTGGGCGGGCGTCCTCCCGTTCACGACCGACAACCTGCCGCTCATCGGCCGAGCGCCGGGGTTCGACGACCTGATCCTCGCGGCCGGCCACGTCTTCGGCAACGGCGCCGGCCCCACGACCGGGCGGCTCGTCGCGGACATGATCTGCGGCGGTGATCCGGTGATCGACCCGACTCCGTTCCTGCCCGGTCGCGCGGGCCTCGAGACCACGTATGACGCGAGCGTGTGGTGATGACGGAGTCTCCTGCCGAGCGGCGGATCGCGTTCATCAACCCCTTCGGCACGGCCGCGTTCGACGAGATCATCCGCGAAACCCTCGTCCCGTACGCGAGCAGGGGCACGACAGTCGACGTCATCCACCTCGAAGGCGTGCCCGCGAACATCGACTACTACTACCCCAAGCACCTCATGGAGCTGGCGATCTTCGAGGAGGTCCGCAGGCTCGAGGAGGCGGGTTACGACGCGGTGGTCGTGGGCTGCTGCTATGACCCCGGTGTGCGCGTCGCCCGCGAACTCGTGGACATTCCCATCATCGGGCCGCTCGAGGCGGCCATGAACCACGCCTCCTACGTGGGGCATCGCTTCACGATCGTCACCGACCACCGAAAGGCCCTCCCCTGGCTGGAGGACCTGGTCCGCTTGCACGGGGCCGGGAACTGCCGAGGCGTGCGTGCCATCGACTGGTACGTCACGGACATGATCCGTGACACGACCTCCGTCGCGAACGATGCCGCCGAAGCATGCCTCGTGGCACTGCGGGAGGACACGTCCGAGGTCGTGATCCTGGGGTGCACGATCATCGGCGGCTGCCTCGAGCGCGAGATCATGACGACCGGACGTCACCGTGACCTCCCGATCCTGAACCCGAACCTGCTCGCGCTCAAGGCCGCGGAGTCGCTCGCGGACCTCCACCGGATGGGCAAGTACCAGATCAGCCGGCTGGGTTTCTACCAGCGCCACGAGCAGCACGACGCGGCGGAGGCGGCCGAGGTCCGCCGGCGCTGGAGCCTCGTCGATGCCGGCGAGGCCGACCAGCCGTCGGTCGTCGAGGCGGCCGTCGGAAAGCACAGCCCGTGATCGGCGCGCCCCACACCGTCGCCTCGACCGCCGAGCGGGTGGTTCGCGACTACCTGGGCGTCCAGCCCGGCGAGCGGTTCGCGATCGTCGTCGACGACCGCACGGACCGCGAGATCCCCGACGAGCTCGCCCGGGTGGCCCGCGAGCTTGGTGCCGAGCCGGTGGTCGTGACGATCGTTCACCGCTCAAGGAGCGGCGCGGAGCCGCCGGCCCCGGCGGCGGCCGCGATGTCCGCTGCAGACGTCGTCCTCTGCGCCGCGAGCACGTCGCTCTATCACACGACCGCGAAGGCGATGGCCCAGCGGGCCGGCGCTCGTGGCGACTTCAACGCTCCTTACCGAGCCGACGCCTGGCGGACCGGGGCGATGACCGCGGACTTCCTCGCGATCCGGGCTCGCGCCGAGCGGCTCGCCGCGTTGTGGCGCAC
>CAZFXH010000024.1:0-2683 GCA_964522905.1 uncultured Anaerolineaceae bacterium | reverse complement strand
TCGCTTGCGGTCGCGCGTACCCTCGAAGGCATGGCCTGGCTGAACATCAGCCGGAACATGCAGGGTGGGACGTGGCAGGACGCCTGGGTGATCCTCGGCCCCGACAGCAGGAGCTGACGAGATGACGTCGATCCCGGTCGCACGGCTCAACCACGCCGTCCTCTACGTCCGTGACGCTCCGAAGTCGGCCGAGTTCTACGGCCGCGTCTTCGGGTTCGAGGTCGTCGAGAGCGCGTTCGGCGGCCGCGCCGTCTTCATGCGCTCGCCCAACGGCGACAACCACCACGACCTGGGGCTGTTCTCGGTCGGGCCGGACGCGCCGCGCCCGCCGCGCGGATCCACCGGCCTGTATCACCTCGCCTGGGAGGTCCCGACGATCGACGACCTCGCGGTCGCCGCGAACGTCCTGTCCGAGGCGAGGGCCCTGGGTGGCAGCTCCGACCACGGCGTCAGCAAGTCCCTGTACGGCGCAGACCCGGACGGCAACGAGTTCGAGATCATGTGGCGTGTTCCGCGCGAGGCGTGGGGCGAGTACGCGAACAAGGGGGTCGTGCTGCCGCTCGACCTGGACGCGGAAGTCCGTCGGTGGGGTGCGGCCGGGGCCGCCAGAGCCTGATCGACCCGTGGCCGCGGCCACCCGACCCGTACCTGCAAGCCGCTCGGGCGACCCGCCCGGGCTCCGAGGTCGCGAAGGCCGCGAAGCGCTAGCCGACCCGGTCTACGCCGGGCCCGCCGACGTCGCGGCCCCGGCCGCGATGATGACCAGGCTCAGGATGTAGACGTGCCCGATCGTTCCCCACAGGACCGATCGGGTTCGCCACGCCAGCCAACCGTAGACCAGCCCGCCCGCGAGTGTCGAGTAGAGCTCGAGCTCGGGCTTTCCCAGGTGCGAATACACGAACGGCATCGTCGCGACGAGTACCCCGGCGGGCCCGATCGCTCGCAGGAGCGTGAACGTCAGGAAGCCGCGGAACAGGAACTCCACGGCGGACAGGTCGATCGCATTGGTCAATAACAGCCCGGGGAGTGGCTCGGCGCTCGGGGCGTAGTAGGCGTGTACGTCGGGAAGCGTCGCGAACCACAGCACGATCGGGGTCATGACCACGCAGCCGATCAGCATCAGCGACGCGCCCGCTCGCCAGTCGCCGATCGTGAGCCCGTAGCGCGTCGGCCGATCGCGGAAGACAAGCACGACCACGGCGAGCGGTAGCAGCCCGAACAGGACGAACCGCTCGATCGCGATGAACCGCAGCGCCTCGGGGGCGCGGCCAAGGCCATCGAGCGCGTCTGGAAGGAGCGCTCGCGAGAAATCCACGAGCAGGACGAGCGTCACGACCGCGATCGCGACCGTCGCTCGCCACGGCAGGCGCAAACCGACGATGTCGATCTCGCGACGGTCGGCCTCGCCCGGCTCGTACATGGGCGAGGCGGCAAGCCAGCGCCGGACCGGTTCGATGATGCTCAGTGACTGGGCTCGGTGTCGAGCCTCAGCCGGAGCGGCCGGTCTCCAGGGGAAGCGGCCTGCCGCGTTGAGTCGAACGCGCCGTCCTCGCGGTCTCGTTCGAGGCTGGCTCGACTCTGGCGAACGATCATCGCTTCCTTCGTGCGTCGTGACGGTGCGCGATGCCAGGGGGCTACGTCGCGCTGGGCGACGTGGAATAGTGTACGTCCATGATCGTGCGAGTCCTCACCGCCACCCTCAAGGCCGAGCAGGCCGGGCTGTTCAACGAGTTGATGCGGACGCAGCTACCCCTCCTGCGCGAATACCCCGGGCTGCGCTACGCGAAGCTCGCCCGCCGGATCCGGGGCGCCGAGCAGGAGGTCTGCCTGTTCGAGGAGTGGGCGGACACCGCGTCGCTCTACGGCTGGGCGGGACCGGACCTCGAGCGGCCACGACTCTTGCCGGGCGCTGAAGAGCTGGTCATCGACCTGCGGGTGGCGCACTACGAGGCGCTCGACATGGATCCCGAAACCGAGGACGGCTGAGGACCCGCTCTGGCCGATCGGACGGAGCTGAGGTCAGCCAGCACCCGGCAACCTGTGTCGCCAGTGGCAATCGATCGGAACGGCCCGTGCGGGGGAGTGGCCCGCCCGGAGGGATTCGAACCCCCGACCTACTGATCCGAAGTCAGTCGCTCTGATCCACTGAGCTACGGGCGGATGCGGACCGGATGATACCGCGATGCGCGCGCTGGCTCGTTCGAGGATGTCCGGTCGCCCGGCACGCGGCTCACTCGACGGGCTCGAGTGTCCCCCACCGCTGGGCCGGGCGATCGGGCGCTACCAGCGGCGGCCGGTGCGCGTGCCCGCCCCCCAAGGCGGGCGGGGAGGGGTCGATGAGGGTCGACGCGCGGTCGGACGATCGTCCGGGCTCCGGTGCGACGAGGCGATGCGGGACACGAGAAGGCGGGACCTCGGGACTGCGTTGCACGTCCCACGCTATCGCGAGCGGCGCGGCCCCGCATCATCCGAACGCCGTAGTTCCGGGTCGGTCGCTCAGCGTAACGCGGTCTCGAGGGCAACGCGTGCGCTCGTGCCGGTGTCGCGGTCCTTGACGAGCACGGCGACGGCGATCGACAGCCCGTGGTCGCTGGCAAAGGAACCCTCGAGCGTGCGCGCACCCGGCACGACGACGGCACCGGGCGGGACTGCGAGCGGTGCGTGCGTCGTCCCGATCAGCACG
>CAZFXH010000023.1:0-1796 GCA_964522905.1 uncultured Anaerolineaceae bacterium | reverse complement strand
GGCGTGAATCCGCGAATGGTTGGGCTCACGGTGGGTGTGGACGCGCTCAAGTTCTACGAGGACCTGGGGCGTGATGCGGAGTTCGTCTACGGCGTCACCCCGTGGGTGCCGGAGCTCGTGGAGCTTCGGGCCGGTGGATTGATTCCCATCGCACGCCAGTATCCCGGGGCCCGCGAGTTCGTCGAGTCCTACAAGAGGGAGTTCCCCGGCGCCGACTCCTCCTATCACTCTGCGGCCGGTTACGGCGGCTGCGAAATTCTCGTCGAAGCCATCAGGCGTGCCGGCTCTCTGGACAGAGAGAAGATCCGCGAAGCGATTCTCAAGTTCGACCGCAATACGGCCTTCGGTGGATTTCGGGTCGATCGGGATGGGGTCCACGTCGCCCACAAGATGCTGCTCTTCCAGTGGCAGGACGGCAAAAAGGTCATTGTCTGGCCCGCCGAGCTGGCGCCCGGCAAGCCGCGCTTCCCGACGCCGCCGTGGAGTCAACGCTGAGACCGAGCCGGACGAGCTTGATCCGCATGCTGATGGCCCTGATGGTCATCGCCGCTGTGCTGCCGCTTGCTGCCGAGGCACAGCAAGCTCGGCGCCCCTACCGCATCGGGGTCCTCAACGAGGCGTGGGCGGCGAACCACCCGACCGTCGAGGGCCTCAAGGCCGGGCTCCGCGAGCTCGGGCTCGAGGAAGGACGGGACGTTACGTTCGACATCCGCTTCACGGAGGGCAAGCCGGAGGCCACGTCCCTGGCCGCGGCCGACCTCGCCCGGGCCGGCGTCGATCTCATCTTCACCAGCAACGAGGCCGCCACGCTGGCGGCCAAGGCGGCGACCCAGCGGATCCCCGTGGTGTTCACGCTGGTGGGCGATCCGGTGGCGACCGGGATCGTCAAGGCGCTCGCCAAGCCGGAGGCCAATCTCACCGGTATCTCGAGCCTGACGACCGAGCTGGTGCCGAAGCGACTGGAGGCCCTGAAGACGCTGATCCCGACCCTTCGTCGCGTCTTCGCGTTCTACCACGGGGCCGACGTGCCCTCGAGCGCGGCGATCGTGCGCGCCCTGGAGACGGCGCCGCGACTCGGGCTGGAGGTCGTTCCGCGGACGGTCGTGGCCCCCGAGCAGCTGGACGAGCTTCTCAAGCAGCTGCGCCCGGGCGATGCGCTGCTGGCGCCCGACATCGCGACCATGGACATCCCCGCGGTCATGCTCGAGGTCTCGCTGGCCTCGCGCATTCCGGCGGTCTTCTCGTCCGAGCTCTGGGTGAGTCATGGTGGCCTCGTATCCTACGGGGCCGACTACCGTGCCCAGGGCGTTCAGGCCGCGCGGCTGGTCGCCAAGATTCTTCGGGGGACGCGGCCCCAGGACCTGCCTGTGGAGGGTGCCGACAAGATCGATCTGGCGGTGAACCTGAAAACCGCGCGCCTGCTCGGGGTGACCGTGCCCCGGAAGATTCTCCTGCGCGCGGATCTCCTCCGACGATGAGCACGCGGGTGGCCGAGGAGCACCACGGGTTCCCCGGGGCGCTCCGAGCTTGGGGGGGTGTGGGGGGCCATGTCGGGGCCCCCCACATGGTCGGATGAGCACGCGGCCGGGGCGGGGCCGGCTGTTCCGGAAGTACGTCGTCGTCTTCCTCCTCCTGGTCGGCGGGGTGCTGCTGGTCAGCAGCGCCGTCGACCTCTACTTCTCCTACCAAGAGACGAAGGCGGCGCTCGTCCAGATCGAGCGCGAACAGGCCGTGGCGGCGGCGGCGAGGATCGAGCAGTTCGTGCAGGACATCGAGCGGCAGGTGCGCTGGACGAC
>CAZFXH010000022.1:0-2052 GCA_964522905.1 uncultured Anaerolineaceae bacterium | reverse complement strand
GTCGAGGTTGGCCAGGCGATCCTCGCGCAACTGCGCGAACGGTCGGGTTGAGTCAGCGGCCCCGGGGACGACGCGACGATGACCGAGCTAGCGATCCTGCTGCCGCTCGCGGCGTTCCTTGTGCTTGCCATGGGCTTCGCGATCGTCCTGCGCCGGGCCGGACGCATCGTGGCGCGGACGCGAGAGGTCGAGAACTTCCGCTCGTCGGTCCGTGAGCTGGCGGCCCGCATCGACCAGTCGCTCGACGGCGCCGCCGGGCGCATCGATGCCGTCCGTCGCCAGCAGCTGGCCGCCAACACGATCGGAGCGACCATCGAGGCCGCGACCGACGCGATCGCCCGCTACACCGACGAGGCTCGGGCGCTTCACGGCCCGCGAGCCGCCGAGGCGATCCGCGACGACCTGGTGGCCGAGTTGGAGCGCGCCGAACGCGCGCTTGCGATGGTCGACCACGGCGCGACCATCCTGGCCCAGAGCATACGGCGCGGCCGCGAGCTCGAAGCCAATACGTCGATCAAGCGCGGCTACCTGAACCTCGTCCACGCCCGTGAGGCGATCGTCCGCCTGGCGAACCGGGCGGCGGACCTCGAGCCGAACCTCGCGCCCGCGCCAACGGAGCAGCCGGCAACGTTGCACCAACCGCGCCTCTGACCACACCATGTAGTGGTATCCTCGTCGCACACCACAAGTGGTAGTGGTGCGGAGCGACAGGAGAGCGATGCGCTGCCCCCAATGCGGCGAGCGGGACACCCGCGTCGTCGACTCGCGCGATCTCGACGATTCCGCCACGATCCGGCGCCGCCGCGAATGCAATGCCTGCACGATGCGCTTCACGACCTACGAGCGGATCGAGGCTGCCCGGCTGGTGGTGATCAAGCGTGACGGTACGCGCCAGGAGTTCGACCGCGATCGCCTGGTCACCGGTCTGCGCAAGGCGCTCACGCGACGTCCGGTGCCGGACGGGGCGGCGGAGACAGCCGCGGATGCGATCGAGGCGGAGCTGCGCGCCGCCGGTATCACGGAGGTCCCCTCGTCGCGCGTCGGCGCGCTCGCGATGGAGGCGCTCCGCGGGATCGACCAGATCGCCTATATCCGGTTCGCGAGCGTCTACCAGAGCTTCGAGGACCTCGAGGATCTCAAGCGCGAGGTCGACACGCTCTACAACGAGAAGGATAACGGGGGCGGCGCCAGGTGAGCGTCCTGTCCGACCGCGACATCCGCGCCGCGCTCGAGTCAGGAACGATCAAGATCGAGCCGTACGACCCGGAAGACATCCAGCCATCGTCGGTCGACCTGCACCTGGACCGCTCGTTCCGCGTCTTTCGCAACAACCGCTACCCGTACATCGACGTACGGGCGCCGCAGCCCGATCTGACTGAGATGCTGACGATCGAGGACGACGAGCCGTTCATCCTGCATCCCGGCGAGTTCGTGCTCGGCCAGACGCTTGAATTCGTCGAGCTCCCGAACGACATCGTCAGCCGCTTAGAAGGGAAAAGTTCTTTGGGGAGACTCGGACTGCTGATCCACTCGACGGCGGGCTTCGTCGATCCGGGTTGGAAGGGCAACCTGACGCTCGAACTCTCCAATGTCGCGACGTTGCCTATCGCGCTGTACCACGGCATGCGGATCGGGCAGATCTCCTTCTTCACGATGTCGTCTGAGGTCGATCGGCCCTACGGTTCGCCCGAGCTGCGTTCGCGCTACCAGGGCCAGAAGGAGCCGACCGCGTCGGCGTTCCACCGGGATTTCGTGAAGGACTGATCCGGTGGCGCTCAACGAGTCGGTGGCGTGGCGGACCGAGCTGGGCGGCGGCACCCGCGTCGCGCTCGTCCAGGCCGGGAGCTTCCGGTCGGATGCCGGCACGCTGTTCGGGCCCGTGCCGCGCGTGCTGTGGGGAGGCCTCGTCACGGACGAGATCGACCATGAGCATCGGCTCCTGCAGGCGCTGAATTGCCTGCTCGTGGAGACGCAAGCGGGACGAGTGCTGGTCGAGACGGGCATCGGCGAACGCTTGGACGACAAGACGAGAGCGATGCGTGTCTACGAGGG
>CAZFXH010000021.1:0-3310 GCA_964522905.1 uncultured Anaerolineaceae bacterium | reverse complement strand
GGATGACGGCCGCGAACAGGAAGAAGCCGAGACCCAGGGTGATGAACACGTCCCCGAGCGAGGCCACGTTCTGGACGAACGGCAGCGGGATCGGGATGACATCGCCCAGGATCAGCCCCCGGAGCAGGAGGTCGCTGGCCGTGCCGGGGACGACGATGTGCACCGCGGAGGTCACGTCCTCCTGGGTGAGCCCCGCGGCGGTGAGCGCCGCCTCCCAGATCGGCATGTGGCCGCCGTTGATCGTGATGACGATCGCGTTGAGCAGGATCCCGATGAACGCGAGGCTCAGGCCCGGGTAGCCGCGATTGATGTAGAGGCCCCCGAGGAGCAGGACGAAGCCACTCGTCAGGAGCGGGACGCGGAGCACCTCGACGATCTCGACGCCCTGGTTGAGCAGCGCCTCCGTCCCGAACCGGACGATGACCGCGGCGAACAGGACCCACGTCGCTCGGAGGTGGATGTTGCCCAGGTTGCTGAGTCGACCGCCATTGCGGAGGCCCAGGAGCAGGCCCAGGACGATGCCGCCGATCAGCACGGGCACGCCGAGGTCTGGGACGCGGTGGTCATCGCGTCATGATGCGGTGTGACGCCGCGACGGCATCCAGGTGGGGTAGCCTCTCCGGATGACCCTCGGATTCGGACTCCTCAGCGCCCAACTTCGACCCGGCGAGACGGACTGGACGCGTGCCTACGACGACACCCTGCGCCTGGCGGTCGAGGCTGAACGGCTCGGCTTCAGCTCGGTCTGGACGACGGAGCACCACTTCGTCGACGACGGCTACATGCCTTCACTCCTCGTCGTCAGCGCGGCCCTCGCCCAGGCAACGTCACGGATCGAGATCGGGACCGGCGTAATCCTCGCACCGATGCATCACCCGCTGCGCCTGGCGGAGGACGCGGCCACGGTCCAGCTGCTGAGCCACGGGCGGCTCGCGCTCGGACTGGGGCTCGGCTGGTCGGAGGTCGAGTACGCCGGGCTGGGGGCCGACATGCGCCGTCGCGGCGCGGCGATGGAGGAGACCCTTCGGATCCTGCCGCAGGCGTGGAGTGGTCAGCCGTTCACCCATGACGGCTCCGTATACCAGCTCCCGACCCTCGGGGTGCGGCCGACGCCATCGACCCGGATCCCGATCCTCGTCGGCGGTGGTGCCGAGCCGGCCCTTCGCCGCGCGGCGCGCCTGGCGGATGGCATCTTCTCGAACGCGCCGTCGGAGCAATTCGGCGAGCAGGTCGGGTGGGTGGTCGACGAGCTCGACAAGGCCGGACGCGACCCGTCCACCTTCCGGTTCATCCACTACTCGATCCTGCTCCCCGGCGCGTCCCGGGCCGACGCGCTCGCCCGCTACCGCGACGCCGTCTGGGGGCTGAATTGGAAGTACTCGGACATGGAGGCCTCGGCGACCCGACCGCTCCCGGCCGCGTCCCCTCCCCCGTTCGAAGGTGATGACGAGCGTCTCCTCTCGCGCCGGACCGCGCACGCCGGCACGCCCGACGAGCTCGTCGAGGCGCTACTCGAGGTCCGGGGTCGGGTGCCGGTCCCGGTCGAGTTCGTGGCGCGCAGCCACCTGCCGCTGCTCGGGTACGACGCGCAGGTCGAGGTCATGCAGCAGCTCGCCGAGGGAGTCGCCCCGCACCTCTGATGGGCAGTTATGCCCTGGTCAACCCTTTTCGCTGCGGAACGTCCACCGCGTCGGCTTGTGGTGCCGGTCGTCCTCGAACATCCCGAACATCCCGGGCAGGCCGAACACCTTCGTTGGCTCGAGCCGGTAGATCGCGTAGGGCGGCACGCCCGCCGTCGGGCCATGCGGACCGTAGACGTCACTGCCGCGCGCCTCGAGCGGCCAGCCCTCGCCACCGAATTCCTCCGCGAGCCGGCGCACGGACCCCTCGTCGGTGACGGGCCTGGCGCGGCCCTCGATGATGAGATCCAGCGACGGAAGTGTGAGGTTCCCGGTCCCGATGACGCATCGTTCGTCGACGGCGAGGTTGCGGCCCTTGCGGGTTTCCTCCCCGGCGAGGAAGTGGAACGCGCCGTCGATCCAGAAGGCGATGATCGGCATGAGGTGCGGCCAACCGTCCGGACGGACGGTCGCGAGCCAGTGGTTCTGTCCAGGCGCGGGATGCTGGAGGCGCTCCAGGGCGACGGCCCAAGGCATCGTCTCGGTTTGGCCGTCGACCATGGGCGTATCTGACTCGGGTAGGCGCTCGGCGGTCGTCATCGTCTCACTCCATCGCTCCTTCGCGTCGGGGTCGATGAAGGTTAGACCGCCGTTCGAAGGGAAACTCATCGGCCCTCGCCGTTGACGTATGGTACCGTGTATGGCATGGAGAAGACGACCGTCTATCTGACCGCCGATCAGAAGCGTGCGCTCGCGCGCCTGGCGAAGACGTCCGGACGAAGCGAGGCGGATCTCATCCGCGATGGGATCGACACCGTCATGAGTCGACACCGCACGGCGGAACCCACGCTCCCCCTGTTCGAGAGCGGCCAGCCTGATCTCGCCGAGCGGGTCGACGACGTTCTCGACGGATTCGGCGAGCGGTGATCATCCTCGACACGAGCGGGCTGCTTGCGGCGATCGACGCTTCACAGACGCATCATCGCGCGGCTGCAGCCGCGCTCCGGCAGGCTGAGGCACCGCGATTGCTGTCTCCGTTCGTCCTGGCCGAGCTCGACTACCTGTTGGCAACGCGAGTCTCGCGAAATTCGGCCCGATTGCTGCTTGGACAGGTGGCGGACGGCGTCTACCAGCTCGAGTCGTTCGACGCCGGCGACATCGCCAGGGCGACCGAGGTCCTCGACCTATACGCCGGCCTCGACCTCGGGTTGGCCGACGCCTCCTTGATCGTCCTGTCGGAACGCCACGACGTTCTCGACCTGTTGACCCTCGACGAACGCCATTTCCGGGCCGTACGCGGCACGGGCGGGAAGCCATTCAGGGTCCTTCCCGAGGACTAGCGGTAAGCACGCCGTCTGGACATGCCCCCGACGTCATCGCGAGGCGTCGCGCGCGCTGACGTCCGTCGATGCGGGCCCTGGTCGATCGTCACTCCCCGTGACGACTGGGTCGTCACGGTGCGATCAACGCGAGGTTCGGGAAATACGTTCGATAGCGTGTCGCGTCGCGGGTCAGCAGTCGATAGCCGGCAACAGCGGCATGAGCGCCGATGTTGAAGTCAGGAAGCGGTGAACGCTTGCGTCCGCCGGCTCGTCGATAGTGCAGGAAGCATTTGCCGGCCAGGAATCCGGCCTCGGATGGGAGCGCCTCGCGACGATAGAGATCGATCGGAAGCGCGGCCTCGAGGTCCT
>CAZFXH010000020.1:0-9253 GCA_964522905.1 uncultured Anaerolineaceae bacterium | reverse complement strand
GACATGATCGACGTCATGGGGGAGGAGCTCGTCGGACGCGTCTGATGCGCCCGACGCGTCTCACGGTCAGCCAGCCTCGGCCGCGTCTGCCGCGTCCGCCGCGTCCGCGGCTTCGCGGTACTTGTCCACGTCGCGATGGATGGCGTCCGGGTCGACGCCTCGGGCACGGGCCAATCGCTCCGTGAGGAGCTGGAGCGGCGTGGCCGTGCCGAGGAGGGCCGCGACCTGGGAGGGGAGGGCCGGAGCCTCCGGCACGACGATCCGCCCAGCGGGCGTCAGCTCGGTCGGCAGCTCGGCGGCGATCTCGGCCGACACGATCGCGGCGGCATCCATGCCGATCACGCTGGCCGCACGAAGAGCTCCGCGGGCGCGTTCCAGGCGCTCGTCACGGCGGTCCCGGTCGGTCAGGACGAGCACGAGGCCCGTCGACTCGTCGGTGGCCGCGAGATGGCCGTGCAGAAACGTCTCGAGGTCGCGGTAGGCGGCCGGGATCCACGTGCCTTCCTCGATCTTGAGGGCCAGTTCACGCCCGGCAGGCCGGTCCGCCCCGGACGCGACGACGAGGATCGGCCGGGCGGACCCGAGCCGGCCCGCCACCGATTCGGCGATCGACGCGCGATCCACTCCGGCCTGGATCAGCTCGCCCAGCGCCATACCGAGCGCCGGGTCGACCGGCCGTTTCGCAAGGTGTGCCCCGATCGCGACGGCGGCGACCAGGGGGCTGAGGTAGCCGACCGTGTGGCACCAGCCCTGGTCGAGCTCGCCGGTCTCGACGACGATGTCAGCCAGGGCGGCGCCGGGCGATCGGTCGGTCACGGTGATCATGGCCGTCCGTGCCCCGGCTGCCTTGGCGACCGTCAGGGCGGCGTTGGTCGCGGTGGTACCCCCCTCGTGCGAGACGCCGATGACCAGACCGCTGCCGGGCGGATCGAGCGCGAGCTCGAACGCCTGGGCGGCGACTGGTTCGCGTCGTGTGCTGTGACCCGGGGCTCGGACGTCGGACGCGCGTACGGCCTCGCGCAGGATCTCCGCGGCGCCCAGAGCGGCATGCTCGGACGTCCCGCAGCCGGTGAGTATGACCGGGTCGCCCACACGGATCGCCGCGCGGATCGCCCGTGCCAGTTCGGCGGCCCCGCTCCCCGGAGCAGCGTGCCGCGCGAGGATCCGGGCGGCCAGCGCGGGTTCGGCTTCGATCATGTCCGTCATGTGGAATGGCGGCGTTCCGCGCCGACTCGGTTGCGAGGTCGAACGCCATGGGTCGGGTGGGCCGGGCAGCGGGGCGGTGGGATCGAAGGTGGACGTGCTCATCCGTGGAGCATAGGCGTCACCCGGGGCGACGGCCCCGACGACCCGCGCGACGCGACGATGCGGCCGCGGGGCAGTATTCGGCCTGAGCCGTCACCATGCCCATGGAAGGGCACGCCACGTACTGGAGGCACGGATGCAGGTCGGTCTCATGGCTCCGCAGGGCTGGAAGGGCGAATTCGACGGCTGGCGGCCGCTCGACGCCTGGGCCCGAACGATGGATCTCGCGGCGCAGGCGGAATCCCTCGGCTTTGAATCCCTGTGGGTATTCGATCACTTCCACACGGTCCCCGAGCCGACCGACGAGATCACGTTCGAGTCGTTCGCGGTCCTCGCCGCGCTGGCGGTGAGTACCGAGCGCGTTCGCCTCGGGCACATGGTCGTGTGCACCGGCTTCCGGAATCCGGCGTTGACGGCGAAACAGTCCTCGACGATCGATGTCATCAGCGGCGGGCGCTTCGAGCTCGGCATCGGCGCCGGCTGGAAGGAGGACGAGTGGCGCGCATACGGCTACGGCTTCCCGCCGCTGCCCGAACGGCTCGCGGTCCTCGGCGACCACCTGGCGGTGATCACCGAGATGTTCGCCCCGGGACGCGCGACCTTCGACGGACGCTACGCGCAGGTGCGTGGGGCGATCAATGAGCCACGCGGAGCGCAGGAGCCGCGCATCCCCATCATCGTCGGCGGCAACGGGCCGAGGGTTACGGCCGGCTATGCGATCCGTTACGCGGACGAGCTCAACTACGTCTTCCTGGAGCCCGATGAGATCGCCGACCGCATGCGCCAGGTACGCGAGCGATGCGAGGCGGAGGGCCGCGACCCGGCGACGCTCCGCTTCTCGCTGTACGCGCGCGACGAGGAGATGCGCGACGCCGGTCAGGCCCGCGTGGACCGCATCGGCCGCTTCGCGGCGATCGGGCTGGACCGCCTGGTCGCGTTCCCCACCCGCTGGTCACCGACGCTCGAGGCTCAGGCCGCCTTCGCCGGAGACTGCGAAGCAGCCGGGGTCACGCTCGAAGCCAGCGTTCCCGCCTAGTTGTCGTTCTTTTCCATCTAGTCGACGACTTCGATCGAGTTCGCGATCGCCTCGGCGTCCGCCTCGCTGGCGTTCGTCGCGGTGACGACGAGCTGGTTCGTGCCGGCCAGGACGAAGTACTGGTCAAGCTTGGCGCCACCGGTGCCCTCCACGCCGAGCGAGTATCGGTAATGGATAGCATCCCCGGCCGGGAGCGTGACGCGCTCGGACACGATGTCGCCTTCGGCCAGGTTCTCCAACTGGGACTGGTTGATCTGGTCAAGGAGATCCAGGCTCAGGCCCATCCCGGGAAGCGCGAGGACGGTGACCTGCGTCCCGGCAGTCGGATCGGGTCCGAAGGCGAAGATGGAAAGGCCCGTTCCGAGCAGGGTCTTGATCTGCGCCTCGTACTGCGCGGCGAGTGCCGGATCCAGCTCGCTCGCGGCCATCGCCGCCTCGAGCGCCTCGGGCGTGATGTCGACCCGGGTCCAGCCGTCGGGAAGGGTGATCGCGAAGCCCTTGTCGGCGACGACGATGCGGCCGGTCGTGGCGAGGCTGCTCGCGGGCGTCGCGACCGTGCCCGCGCTCGGCGACGCTGAAGGCGCGACGGACGCGGGAGCGGGCGTTGCCACCGCGGTCGCCGGAGCCACGGATGCGGACGGCGTCGAGCCGCCGCACGCGGCCAGCGAGACGGCGAGCAGCGTGATGGAGAGGGCGCCACCGAGGCGCCGCGTGAGGATCGTCATGAGCGTGGTGTTCCCCCTGGAGGCGTTGGTCGCACCAGCCTAGGGCCTGCCGAGGGGGCCGTCCAACGGCCCGATGGTCATCCTCGCGACGGTCGCCCGATGCGCCGCCACGGGCCGTAGCGGAACCACACACGCCCGACGAGGAGCGCCACGGGCACCGGGCCGTAGCGGCGTGAGTCGATCGGCGGCCCCAGGCCGGTGTCCGCTGCCGTTTCCTCGGACGCGTCGGCGATGAGCCAGGCCTCGTCGTCCGCGAGCTCGAGGTAGCCCTCTTCGAACGCGACGCGATCCCCGGGACCTGCCGCCACCCGCTTCACGGACAGGGCGCCGCCGTCGGGTTCGTGGAAGGCCACGATCGTGCCCCGCCGCGGCCAGCGGACCGTGGTCGGGTCGACGAGCAGCCAGTCCCCGCTCGAGAGGGCCGGCTCCATGCTCGCCTGCTCGATCGCGAGCCGCCACGGTCCCCGGAGGCGATGGGCGATGGGCTCGGTACGGTGAGGCCCAGCCGACCGGCCGGGCCTCGGGAGGTGCGCGAGCGAGCGGCGGGACGTCAGGTGGCGCGTCAGGCGGCGCGTCAGGTGGCGCGTCAGGTGGCGCGTCAGGCGGGGCGACCCGCGACGCGGGTCTTCTCGAGGCCTCCGGTCGCCTTCCAGGCGGCGTCGATCTCGTCGATCATGTCGAGCAGCTTCTTCGAGTCGGCGGCCTCGGTGGAGGCCTTCACCTTCGAGACCTGCTTGTTCGCGTTCCAGAACAGCTCATGCAGGTTGGGGACCTTCTCGAGGTGCTCCGGCTTGAAGTAGTCGTGCCACAGGACGTCGAGGTGGTGCTTGACGAGGTCCGCCTGGCGCTCCTTGATCGCGATGGCGCGCGTCCGGAACGTGGCGTCCTCGTTGGCCGCGTACTTCTCGTTGATCTTGTGGCAGGACTCGGCCTCGATGCGCGCCTGCTCCGGGTCGTAGACACCGCAGGGCAGGTCGCAATGGGCTCGGGCGGTCGTGGTCGGCGCGAGCCAACGGGTCAAGCGAGACATGGGACTCCTTCGCACTGGGGATGCGGCCTCACCATATCGCCTCCGGGGATGGCTCGAAGTGTCCGAGCCTCCGTCGAGCATGTCAAACGCGCAGCGGATCGGCGTGGCGTGCCCACCGCGGACGGGCACCCCGAGTATCATCGCCGCGATGACGGAGCGTGGGCTGCCCAGCGCGGATGCTTCGCCGGCCTGCCCGTTCGTGGCGTTCGAGGACGAGCGGGACGAGCGGGCGGACCGACCGGATCACCGACACCGCTGCTACGCCGAGCCCGAGCCCGCGCCGCGCGCGCTGGCCCACCAGGAGGCGTACTGCCTCTCGAGTGCCTTTCCGGTCTGCCCCACGTTCCAGGAATGGGCGCGTCGGGAAGCGGCGCACGCCAGGGCGGGTGGGACCCCGACCCCGACGCCGGCGGGCGCCACGGTCACACCTCCCGAGGGCGATCCAGGCAAGGCGCCCGCCGATGGCGCGGTCGACGCCGACGACGATTCCTGGGAGCGCCGACGCGATGAGCGCCCGATCGAGGAGCGCCCGCGCCGCAATCCGCCACGTGACTGGGCCGCGCCGCCGCCGTGGGCGGTCGGGGCCGGTGGCGGCGTGGCCGGCGCCGGCGCCGCTGGAGCAGCCGGAGCCGGAGCGGCTGGTGGATCAGGAGCGGCCGACCTCGGCGCGACGACGGACTTCCTCGGCTCGCGGGGTGAGGGACGGGGGCTGGCGGGCAGTGCCGCCGATCGGCTCGCGCGCGACGTCGGAGGCGCGGTGGACCCCGAGCTCGATGACGCGCCGGCGGCCGGTCGCCTCATGGACCATCCGTCCGCCCCGGCCGACCCGGAGCTCGCCGGGCTGGTCGGTGCGTCCGACCGGGCAGGCGCCGGCGGTCGCGACGGCCTGCCACCGGTCGCCCGGTCGGGCCGTGCCCCCAGCGTCAGCTCGACGCGCGACCGGGATCGAGAGCGCGAGCGAGAACGGGAACGCGAGCGCGAACGAGGGCATGCGGACGGCCCCGCGTGGGAGGGCCAGCGCCGCTACGAGGCCTATCCCCAGATCCGCCCCGGTCGGTCCATGCCGGGCATGCCCGGGTTGCCGCGCCTGGCGGTGCTGGCCGGGGCGCTCGCCGTCGCGGCGCTCGCCCTGTTCTTCCTGCCGGCGCTTTTCGGGGTCGGGAGCGACGACGAACCGAACGCGACGCCAAGCCCCACGGCCGTTGCGACGCCGACACCCGAACCCACGCCGCTGCCCGCGCCGACGCCGCAGGTATACGTGATCAAGCAGGGCGACACGCTCTCGAAGGTGGCGCGCTCGTTCGGGCTGACGCTCGAGCAGCTGCTGGAGGCGAACAAGGACACGATCACGGACGCGGACCTCATCCGTGTCGGTGACGAGATCGTCATCCCGATACCGACGTCGGACGAGGTCGACGGTGGGACCGCCTCGGAGTCGCCGGCGCCCTGACGCCCGGAGGGCGCGCCGCTACCTGGGCGCGATGTTGATGGCAGTGATCCGGCCCGCCTCGACCCGGAACGTCGCATCGATGTGCTGGGTCGGCGCCCCCGGCCGCACGACCAGCAGGTCCGCCTCGTAGGTGTTTCCGGTGTCTCGGATGCCACCCGGGATCATCCGCAGGCCGGCGTCGCCGCGCAGGAACCAGCCACCGACCCGCTCGACGCCGCGCAGCATCTGGACGCTGTCACCGACGTGCACTCGCATCTCGGTCTTCTCGTCCATGAGCGCGACCGCGCCCTCACGGTCGCCGCTGTTCAGCTTCTCGAAGAAGTCTTCCATCGTCTCGACAGCACCCATGGGCGGAGTGTACCGTCGGCCGCCCATGGACGCCCAAGCCCGACCTGCGAGCACGCTCGCGTCCGCATGGCCGCTTTACGCGTTGCGCATCCGCAGCGAGCGCCTCGTTCTGCGCCTGCCGACCGATGACGAGATCCTCGCCCTCATGGACGTGGCGCGGGACGGCATCCACCCGCCTGACGAGATGCCGTTCGGGATCGCCTGGTCGGTGGTGCCGAGCCCCGAATTCGAGCGCGGCTTCGTCCAGCACCACTGGCTGATGCGCGCGACGTGGACCCACGAGGACTGGAACCTGAATCTGATGACGGAGCTCGACGGGCGACCGATCGGGTCGCAGTCCGTCCATGGGAAGAGCTTCGCCGTGCACCGCACGGTCCGCACGGGGTCGTGGCTGGCACGCGACTGGCAGGGGCGGGGCCTGGGCAAGGAGATGCGGGAGGCCGTGCTCGCCTTCGCGTTCGACGGCCTCGGCGCGCGGGTCGCGACGTCCGAGGCGTTCCGCGACAACGCGGCGTCGAATGGCGTCTCGCGCTCGGTCGGCTACGAGGATGACGGCCGGGGCGCACTCGCTCCCCAGGGGGTTTCGCGCGAGACCCAACGCTTCCGGATGACGGCAGACGCCTGGCATTCGCGGCCGCGGCCCCCGATCGGGATCGAGGGACTGGACGCTTGCCGGGAGATGTTCGGGTCCTAGAGCCCCACTGTGGATTCGGGCCCGTGCTCACGGCTGGGCGGCCGCCCGGCTGCGCCTGCCCCAGCCATCGATGCCTTAGAACCCGCCGCCCGAGCCGCCTCCGCCGCCGCCCGAACCACCGCCGCTGAAGCCGCCGCCCCCGCCGCCCCCCGAGGACGACGGCGCGTTTCCGATCGTCCCGAGCGCTGACATCATGCCGCCGAGGTTCGGGACGGCCGAGCCCGAGAAGATGCTGCCACCGCTGCCGGCCGCGACGCCGCTCGCGAACGACGACCCATCGGACGTCCGGTACCAGGCCGGGAAGTAGGTCGCCGACGCCATCGACGGCTGGTCGCTGACATCCTCGAGGCTTCGCTTGAGGACCTCTTCGATCTCGCCCTGCAGGCCCAGCGCCGTGCCCCACACGACGGCCTGGTCGGGCGTCTCCAGCCAGTCGAGACCGGCCTCGTCCACGACCTGCTGCATGGACCGCGCCTGCTCCATCGTCTTCTGCAGAGTGCGGCGGTAGGCCGCGAGCATGGCTCGGATCATCGCGCCAGGCATCGTCACCGTCGGCATCCCGCGCGCGAACCCGAGGATGACGATGCCCCCGGCGATCACGGCGGCCCCGATCATCACGAGACCGGACATGGGCACGTTGATGCCGGCAATGAGCGCCAGGCCACCGGCCACGATCACGATCACGCCCCTGCCAGACCAGCGTGCGACAACCTTGCTCGGCTTCTCGACCATCCAGCCTTTGTTCACCACGTGCGACTCGAGCTTCGAGTCGAATTTCGAGACGGAGGAGCCGAACTTCGGGAGGTCGTCGGCCTCGATGTAGCCCTGGTCCTTCCCCTTCGCGAGGTCGCGCAGCTCCTTCAGCGCGTATTCCTCCGCAGCCCCGATCGGCCGGCGGGCGTTGAGCGCGCGCCGCGCTTCCTCGACCGGGTCGAGCGTGGGCGGCCCCACGTCGATGCCGACCTTGTTGGAAAGCCCGAGCAGCCCGCGGTCCTCACGGAACGAGATCAGGCCCCGCGACGCGAGATCGAGCATCGCGGTCGTCAGCGCGCGGCGTGACGTCCCCCCGTCCATGACGAAGGCCCCGGATGCGGCGGTCAGGTCCGGCGGTGGCGCGGGCATCAGGATCGATGGGTCGTCGAGGTAGACCGGGTCCTTGCCGAAGCGCCGCCACTGCATGAACGCCCAGCCGGCCAGGCCCATGAACGCGACCGGGGCGCCGATCAGGCCGAGCACGGCGTTGATCTGCCGGCCCATTTCCAGCCGGCCGGCGTTCTCCGGCGTCGCAGCGGCGTCGATCCGCTCCAGCGCGACACCGAGCGCACCATCGAAGTCCGCATTCCGCAGGAACGGCACCATGTCGTCGTCGAAGATCGCCTGGCGCTCGCTGTTGGTCAGGAATGTCGCCTCGAATCCGGGGCCGGCGTAGAGCTGCACCTGCCCGTGCTCGCGGGACGGGTCGATGTCGAAGAAGATCGCCAGGCCGTCGTCGAATCCGCGCCGGCCGACGCCCCACTGGTCGATGAGCGCGCGGGCGCGCGATTCCGTCTCTTCCGTGGTCACGCCGTAGTCGACGAGCTGGGTGTAGACGACGATCTCGGCCGCGGTCCGTGCCTCTATGGCGTCGATCGTCGACTCGGCGTCTGCGATCGCCTGCTCGGACAGGATGCCGGCCGTGTCGTAGACCGCCTGGCCGTCGATGGGCGGAGCGAAGGGCGGGCCGGCTGCCGCAACCGCGACCGGCAGGAGCAGGACGATGGCCGTGCCGAAGGACACGAGCGAGGCGCGGGCATGACGGCGCATCAGGCGGCCATCATGGACGAGTCAGCCGAGGGATGCGAGGGAACCGCGACGGCGGCCGACGGTGAGGCTGCCGTCGGTGCCGCGCAGAACCTGCGGTGGGCGCGGGCGCCCGTTGTAGGCAGACCCGAGGGACGTCGCATACGCACCCGCGTCCGCGATGGCCACGAGATCGCCCCTCTGGAGCGGAGGCAGGTCGTGCGTGCCCAGCGAGTCCGTCGACTCGCAGATGGGCCCTTCGACACGGGCGGGTTCGATCTCCGGGCGGGGCGAGCCGTCGTTGTCCGTCTCGCGACCGATCGAGGTGAGCGCGACGATCGTGTGTCGCGCCCCGTACAAGGCGGGCCGGATCAGCTCGGTCATGCCGGCGTCGAGGACGATCTGGCGACCACCGCGGTCCCGGACGTGGAGGACGCGGGCTACCAGCCAGCCGGCGCGCGCAACGAGGGCCCGTCCGGGTTCGATCGCGAGGCGCGTCGGGCGACGATCAGCCGGGACGGTCTCGAGCGCTGCGGGGAGCTCGCGGGCGAACCGTTCGGGGGTCGGGGAGGGCTGGTCGGCCGGGAGGACCGGGAAGCCTCCGCCGAGGTCGACGGTGTCGAAGGCGTCGATCGACCCGCGCCAGAGCGCGGCCATCGCCAACGCCTTGCGGACCGCGTCGCGCCACGCGTCGACCGCTCCCAGCTGCGATCCCACGTGCAAGTGGATGCCGCGTGGGCGGAGCGGACCGTCTGGCCCGCCACCGGCCTCGATGGCCGCCCCGATCTCGGTCTCGGTCATGCCGAACTTGGCGGCGCCCGACCCGACGGCGAGTCCGTCATGGGTCTCGGGGGCGACGTCCGGGTTGAGTCGGTACAGCACGTCC
>CAZFXH010000019.1:0-4031 GCA_964522905.1 uncultured Anaerolineaceae bacterium | reverse complement strand
GATGCCCTGTTCCCGTCCCGCGAAACGGCATACCACGGCAAGGGCGTCGTCGGGGTGATCGACCGCCCGACGAACGCGGCCGGCCCAGCCGTCCGGAACGTGCGCCACTACAGCCACCAGTCCGACGAGCACCGGTACATGTCGCTCACCGAGGGCGTGCGCAACGCCAGCGCCACGCTGGCCGGGTACCAGCGGGATTTCGAGCGGGCGGCCACGGGCCGCCTGCACGCGTATCTCCCCCTCACCGCGCTCGGCGTTCCGGTCGATTTCCAGAACCCCAGCCCCGGTGACGTCCGGTTCGCCGGTCTCATGGGCCTGCGCCCGGGCGACGCGCGCCTGACGGAGCTGCGTGGGGGCATCCGCGACCTGATCTCGGGCGTGTTCGAGCGCGTGCTGGCAGGAGCCCCGGAGCGCGAGGTCTACGACTACTGGCGCAACCTCACCCGTGAACGAGTAGCCGAGGCCAAGGCTGCCTTCGCGGCCCCGGCCGTCGACCCGCCCAACACCGTCGACGTGGCCGGTGTCGTCGCCACGGCCAGAGCGGGCAGCCGACAGTTCGGGCCGCAGGACACGGTCGATCCGACCACGGTGACGAACATCGTCCTGTGCTTCGACCAGAACCTGACGTCCCAGGTGCCCGTGTTGATCGAATCGATGCTCGCCAATGCGTCCGGGCCGCTCCGTCTCTGGGTCCTCGGTCGCGGCCTGACTGATGCCTACCAGGAATGGCTGGCCGGCGCGTTCCCGTCGCTCCCCATGACGTTCGTGCCGTGCGACGCGATCTCGTACCACTCCGAAGGCCGGCCCCGCCGGCTCCCGTCCCGGATCACGATCTCCACGCTCGACCGGCTGATCTTGCCGCTGCTGCTCGACGACGTCGATCGCGTCGTCTACGTCGACGTCGACACGCTGATGCTCGGCGACGTCTGCCGCCTCGCGGCAACGGACCTCGGCGGACGACCGGTCGCCGCCCGCGACTCCAACGTTACCGAGGCCAGCGAGTGGCAGCGCGCGCCCCGCCGGGTCGCGGAGGAGCTGGCGACCGAGCTTCGACGGCGCATGGGCCGCGACCACGGTTTCGGGCACGCCGCCCTGAACGCCGGCGTCCTCGTGCTCGACCTGGACCGTATGCGCCGGGACGACTTCACCGGCACGTTCCTGCCGTGGGTCGAGCGCTACGGGCTGCACGACCAGGACATCATGCTGGCGTACGCCGGGCCGACTCGCGCCGTCCTGGAACCGCGATGGAACGCCATGCCGGTCCTCGAGGATGTCGATGACCCGAGTCTCATCCACTGGGCGGCCTTCGGGAAGCCGTGGGACCCGGAGCTGACCCACGAGCGGGACCGGTGGCAGGGGTATGCGGCGACCGTGCGTGCCCGGGCCGGGGTGCCGCCGACAATCGGGGACGGGGCCGGCGGAGGGGCCGGCGGAGGCGCCACCGGACCGTCAGGTTCTCTGCACAACCCGATCGAGGTCGGGGCAGTCACGACGCCCCTGTCGGCGGACATCGAACGGGTCATCGACGCGGTGCAGGAGGAGCACCTCAGCTACCTTCGGGCGGACAGCCTGCGAACCCTCGCCGCGACCGTCGAGGCGATCGAGGCCGACGGGATCGATGGCCTGATCGTCGAGGCCGGCACGGCCCGCGGCGGTTCGGCCATCACGATGGCGGCCGCCAAGTCGAGCGCCCGTCCGATGAAGGTCTACGACGTCTTCGGCTTGATCCCGCCGCCGGGCGAGCAGGACGGTGAGGACGTCCATCGCCGGTACGCCACCATCGTCAAGGGCCGGTCGAAGGGCATCGGCGGTGAGACCTATTACGGCTACCGCGACGAGCTCCTGACCGAGGTCACGGAGTCCTTCGCGCGGCACGGCCTGCCGATCACGGACAACAATGTCGAGCTGATCCAGGGGCTGTTCGAGGACACGATCGCGCTCGAGGAGCCCGTCGCACTGGCCCACCTCGACGGGGACTGGTACGCGTCGACGATGACGTGCCTGACCCGGATCGCCCCGCTGCTCTCGGTCGGCGGTCGCCTCGTCATCGACGACTACGACACCTGGTCGGGGTGCCGTGCCGCCGTCGACGAGTACTTCGCCGATCGGACCGGATACCGCTTCGAACGCCGCGGCAGGTTGCACATCGTCCGCGTCTGACCCCGATCGCGGGATCGTAAACCAGCGCCTACGGGACGACGAACGCGGGCGGAGCCTCGAAGTCCCACTTGAAGTCGCGGGTCGCGAGGTCGGCCATCGTGGCAGTCTGTGGTTCGAGCAGGTCGACGCCCTCGAAGTACGGGCGATCTGCCGGGCGTGGGAGGTCGTTCGGCGTGAATCCGACCGAATAGCTGTCGGCCAGCGGCAGGATCACGGCGTACCGGGCGAAGATCCGGCATCCACCATGCACCCAGGTCTCGGTACCGGGGCCTTTGGGCAATTCGAAGTGCTCCGGCAGACCCGTCAACGCCGTCCCGAGCAGCTTGCCGGCGGCATCCTTGAACGAGATCTCGACGCCGGTCAGCTCCGCAGGCGCCTGTTGTTCGCCGCACGGCGTGTCCACGAGGAAGTCGGTGTAGATCGAACCGGACAGGCGGAGCGCGTCCGAAGCCGGGGCGTCCACGAGCTGGCAACCGCCTAGTGCGATCACGATCGCGACCGCGACCACCTGCCAGATCGCTCGAACCATGCCGCTAGCGTACGGCTCAGGAGTGGTGTCCGTGCACGACCGCATGTCCACGACCGCGCGCGATCAGCCAGCGATTGACCGGGTACGCGGCCAGGCCGGCGATGGCGAGGGCGGTCGCGAGGCTGCCCAGAACAGGGCCAATCGGGTCCTGGAGCCGCCGATACGGCGCCGACGGCCCGCCCGTCGTAGCATTCCCGGACCAACCTAGCGTGGAGTGAGCGCGTGATCTTCGACCCCCTGTACATCGGCCTGATCGTCGTGACCGTGCTGATCTCCGGCGCGGCCCAGCTCTACATCCGCTCCACATACGGGCGCTGGAGTCGGGTCCCGAACGGCGCGCGCCTCAGCGGCGGCCAGATCGCAGAGTTCCTGCGCGAGCGCGCGACCTTCGGCGACAAACCGGGCCGCGAGGCCCTCACGGCCATCAAGGTCGTGCCCGGCCACCTGACCGACCATTTCGATCCACGCAACCGCTCGCTCGGGCTCTCGCAGGCGGTAGCGGAGCAACCGTCGGTCGCGGCGATGGCGATCGCGGCCCACGAGGTCGGGCATGCGCAGCAACACGCCGAGGGCAGTACCCTCATGAAGCTCCGGGGTCTGCTCGTCCCGGCCGCAAGCCTGGGCCCGAACGTGGCCTACATCCTGATCTTCGCGGGCCTCATCTTCCAAATGACCGGGCTCATCACGCTCGGCATCATCTTCTTCGGCATCGCCGTGTTGTTCTCGATCCTGACATTGCCCGTCGAGATCGACGCGAGCCGGCGGGCGCTTGCGATGCTCGGCTCGACCGGGGTCATCACGTCGCCCGACGACAAGCGCGGCGCGCAATCGATGCTGACGGCCGCGGCGCTGACCTATGTCGCGGCGGCAGTCACCTCGGTGTTGACGCTGCTCTACTACCTGACGCTCGCGCGGCGGAGCAATTGACCGGGTCGTGACGCGGACCCATATCCCGGAAGCGGTCCTGACGGCCGCCCACGATCGAGCGCGCGCCCGGGAGGCGCGCGATTGGGCCCTCGCCGACCGGCTGCGCGGAGAGATCGAGGCGGCCGGCTGGACCATCGTGGATCGCGGCACGGACTTCGCGCTGTCGCCCGCCGCCCCACCCGATGTCGACGAAGGCGCCCGGGTCCGATACGGAGCCTCGCGCCACGTTCCGGCACGCTTCGAGGAACCGGCGACCGGGCTCGCGACGGTCGTGCTCGTCGCCACGGACTGGCCCGCGGACCTCGAGCGAGCGCTGGCTGGTCTGCGCGCACACGCACCAGCGGAGACGTCCGTGGTGGTCGTGGCCGACGGCCCGTCCGAAGAGCAGGCAGCCGCGGTCGAGTCGATCGAGACG
>CAZFXH010000018.1:0-3020 GCA_964522905.1 uncultured Anaerolineaceae bacterium | reverse complement strand
CTCGTCGGCGAAGCAGGCCATCGCCTCGAGGCCCTCCTCGCTCATCGGGACCTTGACGACGATGTTCGGGGCGAGCTTGGCGAAGGCGCGGCCCTCGTTGAGCATGCCATCGACGTCCTCGGCCACGACCTCGGCGGATACGGGTCCGCTCGTGATCGAACAGATCTCCTTCAGGACTTCCTCGTACGTGCTGCCACTGGTCTTGGCGAACAGGGTCGGGTTCGTTGTGACCCCGTCGAGGATGCCCCAGCGGGCAACGGTGCGGATCTCTTCGATGTCGGCGGTGTCCAGGAAGATCTTCATGGCGAGCAGGCTCCGATCAGGCTGGCAGCGTGGGCAGCGTGGGCAGCGATTCTACCCCTGGCGACCGTCACGCTCTCGTGTCAGGGGCGGCCGATCCGTTGCAAGATCAGGCCGGAGTGGCTGCCTCGGTCTCGGTTGTCTCGGTCGTCTCGGTGGTCGTGGCGGCCCGGCCAGCCCCGATCGTCGCGGGAGCCGCCATCTCGGGCCGCGCCCGGAACACCGGCTCTCTCCCCGCCGCGACGGCGATCGACGCTGCGACGAAGCCGTCGAACAGCGGGTGCGGTCGTTCGGGACGCGACTTGAACTCGGGGTGGAACTGGCTCGCCACGAACCACGGGTGGTCCTTGAGCTCGACGATCTCGACGAGCCGGCCGTCCGGCGACTGGCCCGACAGCAGCATGCCGGCGCTCTCGAGCGTCCCCCGATAGCGGTTGTTCACCTCGAACCGGTGTCGGTGCCGCTCGTAGATGACCTCTTCGCCATAGACCGCGGCGGCCTTCGAGCCCGGGGTCAGGCGGGCCGGATAGAGGCCCAGCCGCATCGTCCCGCCCTTGTCCTCCATGTCGCGCTGGTCGGCCATGAAGTCGATGACGGGGTGCTCGGTGAACATGTCGAATTCGGTCGAGTTGGCGTCGTGCGACCCGACGACCTCGCGCGCGAACTCGATGACGGCGCACTGGAGGCCCAGGCACAGCCCGAGATACGGCACGCGCCGATCGCGGGCGTAGTGGGCGGCCAGGACCTTCCCCTCGATGCCGCGGTGGCCGAAGCCGCCGGGGACAAGCACACCCGCGGCGCCGTCAAGGGCCGCCGCGACGTTGTCCGCCGTCAACTTCTCCGAATCGACCCAGCGGACCTTGGCGTCGACCTCGTGCGCCCACGCCGCGTGGCGGAGCGCCTCGGTGACCGACAGGTAGGCGTCGGGCAGCTCGATGTACTTGCCGACGAGCGCGATCTCGAGGACGGGCTTGGGGGCCTTGATGCGCTTGACGAGCGCGCGCCACGAGTCGAGGTCTGGCTCGACGTCGGCATCGACGAGGCCGAGGTCCCGGACGATCAGCCGGCCGAGGCCGGCCTCCTCGAACATCAGGGGGACTTCGTAGATCGTGTCGGCCGTCTCGGCCGGGATGACCGCCTCGGAGGCGACGTCCGTGAACAGCGCGATCTTGTCGCGGATCTCGTCGCTGACCGGGTGATCCGAGCGCAGGACGATCACGTCGGGCTGGATGCCGATGCCGCGCAGCTCCTTCACGGAGTGCTGGGTGGGCTTCGTCTTGAGCTCGCCGGTGGCCGCGAGGGCGGGCAGCAACGTGACGTGGACGTACAGGACGTTGGCCCGGCCGACGTCCTTGCGCATCTGGCGGATGGCCTCGAGGAAGGGCAGGCTCTCGATGTCGCCGACGGTCCCACCCACCTCGACGATCACGACGTCCGGGTCGCCGTCGCGGGCGACGCGCGCGATCCGCTCCTTGATCTCGTTGGTGATGTGCGGGATGACCTGGACCGTCCCGCCGAGGTAGTCGCCGCGCCGTTCCTTGGCGATGACCGCCTGGTAGATGCGGCCGGTCGTGACGTTGCTGAGCTGCGAGAGGTTCGCGTCGATGAAGCGCTCGTAGTGCCCCAGGTCAAGGTCGGTCTCGGCGCCGTCATCGGTGACGAAGACCTCGCCGTGCTGGTACGGCGACATGGTCCCGGGATCGACGTTGATGTAGGGGTCGAGCTTCAGGATGGAGACGCGAACGCCGCGCGCCTTGAGGATGCGACCGACGCTGGCGGCGGTGATGCCTTTGCCCAGTGAGGAGGTCACGCCTCCGGTCACAAAGACATACTTCGCCATGGGTCGGGGTCCTCCGGGGTTTTTCGAATGTTACCGGAGGAGGGTCGATGACGCGAATCCGTGCTCGATAAGGAGGCCTCGCGCCGCCTGACTGCGGGCCCATCCGCGCCGTGAGTTCTTGCCACTTGTGCGTGGGGACGGCAATCGGCGAAGGCTCGACGGGCACCCGCGATCCGGGAGGGAAGCCCACGCATGTTTAGCGATTGAGGTGCCACGTCGCGGCTCTGGAACCTCGTCATCTGTTCGTGAGGACGGCAGATGGCAGGAACTTCGGTGCCAATGGCGGCTGTCACACGCATTTGGCAAGAACCAACCGCGCAGGGTCAGCGGGCGGGGCCCAGGGTCAGCGGGCGGGGCCCGGGCTCAGCGCGGAGGCCAGGAGTCGGGTGGCGGGTCGACGAGGCCCTCGCCCCAGGCCTCGGGGCCGCAGAAGAAACCGTTTGGGGGCGGCGCGCCGGGCGGCACGGGCGCGAGGGTCGCGGGATCGGCGCGCCACGTCGCCAGCAGGTCGACCAGCCACGTTTCGATCTCGCTGAACGCGGTCCAGCGGTGGAACGGCCAGCCGGCCTCGAGGCAGATGCGCTCGAGTGAACGCTTGGCGAAGACGATGTCGCTGTAGCCCGCCGCGTATCGATCGCTTTCGCCGTCGCCGATGAACAGGACCCGCCGTCCGGCCACTCGATAGGCGATGACGCGCTCGCGCTTGCACGTCCCGCACACGAAGCACGCCGGGTGGCCATGCGGGAAGGCGATCGATGGGCGGCGCCCCGTGAACGTGGTACGGGCGGTCACCACGGGAAGTTCCGGCACGCCGAGCGCGGCAAGCGCGGGCTCGATGAAGAAGCCGAAGCCGTCCGACACGATCTCGATCGGGATGCCC
>CAZFXH010000017.1:0-3821 GCA_964522905.1 uncultured Anaerolineaceae bacterium | reverse complement strand
ATCAGCCAGGATCGGGCCAAGAAGGTCCTGTCCGTGGCCGTCTACAACCACTACAAGCGGGTGAATGCGGGCCACCAGGTCGATGACGTCGAGCTCCAGAAGTCGAACGTCCTGCTCGTCGGGCCGACGGGCTCCGGCAAGACCCTGCTCGCCCAGACCCTGGCGCGGGTCCTGGACGTGCCGTTCTGCATCGCCGACGCGACGTCGCTGACCGAGGCGGGCTACGTCGGCGAGGACGTCGAGAACATCCTGCTGCGGCTCATCCAGGCCGCGGACTTCGATGTCGCCCGTGCCCAGCGCGGGATCATCTACATCGACGAGATCGACAAGATCGCGCGCAAGGCGGACAACCCGTCGATCACACGAGACGTCTCGGGGGAGGGCGTCCAGCAGGCGCTGCTCAAGATCCTGGAGGGCACCGTCGCCAACGTCCCGCCGCAGGGCGGCCGCAAGCACCCGCACCAGGACTTCATCCAGATCGACACGACCAACGTTCTGTTCATCTGCGGCGGCGCGTTCGATGGCCTCGAGAAGATCGTCGAGGAGCGCGTGGGCAAGCGGGCGATCGGCTTCGGGTCCGAGACGCCGATGGGCGCCGTCGAGCGTGGCAAGGTGCTCGAGAAGCTGATGCCCGAGGACCTGCTCAAGTTCGGGCTCATCCCCGAGTTCATCGGGCGGCTGCCCGTGATGGTCACCCTCTCCGCGTTGAGCGCCGACGACCTCGTCCGCGTGCTCACCGAGCCCAAGAACGCCGTCACGCGCCAGTTCCAGAAGTTCCTCTCACTCGACAAGGTCGAGCTGGCGTTCACGCCTGGGGCACTGCGGGCTGCGGCCGAAGTCGCCCTGGACCGCAAGACCGGGGCGCGGGCGCTGCGCTCGATCGTCGAGGAGTCGCTCCTCGAGGTGATGTACGACATCCCGGAACGCACGGACATCCGCAAATGCATCATCACCGAGGAGACCATCCGCGAGGGGCGGCTGCCACTCCTCCTCACGAAGACCGACGTCGACGAGGGCGTCGACGAGACGAACTACGAGGAGTGGCTGGCCGAACGCGCCGAGAGCGCGTAGGGGACGAGCCCGCGTCGAGGGGCGACCCTCAGCCGGTGCCTCGGGGGCCCGGCCCGCGGCACACCCCCTCGATCCCGTTTGCCAGCACCGACGCACGCCTGGTGCTCGATCGATCCCCTCCGATCGGTCAGACCGCTCAGTCCACGCCCGACCACGCTCATCACGCACTCGATCTGGCCCAAATCGGCTCCATGGCGAGCGTAGCGGCTGCGATCCTGATCGCTCACAGCGATCAACGAGCAACCATCACTCGACCTGTAACGGCCGGGCTGCGGCGACCGATTGATCCTGCGCGAAGTCGGGACGAAGAGCTGGTAGACCGGCATCGCGCATGCTCCAACCATGTCTTCGACGGCCGCGATCACGCGAGACCTCCTGCTCGAGATCGCCGCGACGGTCCTACGGGCTCGCCGGGCGCGCCGATGGACCCAGCGCCGCCTCTCGGCCGTGTCCGGAGTGTCGCAGCCCATGATCTCCGAAGTCGAGCGAGCCCTTGTCCCGGATCTGCCCATCGCGACCACCATTCGCCTGCTGAGCGCCCTGGACGTCCGAATCGAACTCCGCATGTTCGCCCCCACCGCGGCGGCACCTCCCGTTCGAGACCGGGCGCATTCGCGTTGTGTGGGTTACGTGGCGCGCCGGCTTGAAGGAGCTGGTTGGCTCGTCGCGACCGAAGTCGAGGCCGGCGATGAGCGCTGGCGCGGGTTCATCGACCTCCTTGCCTTCCACCCTGTTGAACGGATCCTGCTGGTGCTCGAGATCAAGACCGACCTCGACGACATCGGCGCCGTCGACCGCCAACTCGGCGGATACGAGCGACATGCCTGGGCGGCCGCCCAGGCGCTTGGGTGGCGACCGCGCGCTGTGACCGGTGCCCTGCTCTTGCTGGCGACCGATGAGAACGACCGCCGATTGATCGAGCACAGGACCTACGTGGACCGCCGATTCCGGATCAGGGCCGCAGCGTTCAGGGCGCTTGTAGCCGACCCCAGGCAAGGACTGGAACGAGGAGAGCGGTGCCTCGCGATGATCGATCCTCGGACGCGCCGGACCCGATGGCTGATGCCGACGTGGCTGGATGGACGTCGAAACGCCGCTCGATACAAGGATCGGGCGGCGTTCCTGGCTGCGTGACGCGGCTCTACGTTCCTGTCAGTCGCCGGTTCCCCGGCACGAGACGCGAGGGTTCCAGTCCTGGTACGTACCCGCGGGGTTGGGCTTCCACACCCATGCATGCAGCTGGTAGAAGGACGGGATCCCGTAGCGGTTCGGCGAGGGGACCAGCTTCAGGGAGCGTCCGAACAGCGATGGCGCGCCCGTGTTGCCGGCGTCTTCCCAGGCTTGCTGGAACACCACCCATTCGACGCCGACCAGGCGCTGGCCGCCGCCCGGCAGGGGTTCGTACATGATCGCCTCGGGCGCCGCCGGATCCAGCACGGTGTCCCCGACGATCCCGCCGTTGACGTAGTGCTGTCCCATCGCTCCGAGCCCGGCCTCGTCGGTGCAGACGTAGAACAGGCCATAGCCGGCGGCGTCGGCCGCGGCGAAGTCGTGGAACCTGGCCGTCGCGGCGCGGACCGCGGCGAGCTCATCGGCCCGACCGGCGGCACCCACGGCGCCCGCCAGGGCCGTCATGACGAGGGCGGCCCCCACGACCAGCCCGACGAGCAACCGTCGCATCACGCCACCTCCACGGAGACTTCGTAGACCTCCGCGGTCGGGTGGCCGGCGCGCTCGTGGATGCGCATGACCGCTTCCTTGGACGGCCCCGTGGCCAGGCAGAAGACCTTCCCGCTCTCGGGATCGAGCCATGCGCGCTCGAAGTGCACGCCCTCGTCCTTCTCGATCGCGAGATCTCGGTCGTGGGCCTCGCGCAGCTGCGGCCCCGTCACGCCGACGAACCCCGAATGGACGTCCATGAACCTCGCCATCTCGATCCTCCTGTCGTGCTGTCCGTTCCGCGGACTGTGCCCACCCTGCGCCCAGCCCGCGGCACCGTCATCGGTCATGTGACCGATGAGGCCGAGCGACCGTCACCTACACTTCGGGCGTGGATGACCATCGGCCCCTGGTGTGTCCGGTCCTCGTCGGCCGTGACGACCTGCTGGCGCTGGCCGATCGCCGGATCGCCGAAGTCGCTGCCGGCGGCGGGCACTTCCTGCTGCTCGCCGGCGAAGCCGGCGTCGGCAAGACGCGACTCCTGAGCGCGATGGAGCGGACGGCCGGCGGCAACGGCTTCAGCGCGGTTCGTGGCGGTGCCTATCCGAGCGACATCCAGGTCCCGGCCGCGATCCTGATCGACCTGTCTCGTGCCCTGCAGCGCCAGCCCGCTCTCGCGGACGTCGGGACCCGTCTCGGCCGGCGGCTCGCGGACGCGGGGTCCGACGACGAGGACGGCAAGGACGGCAGGGCCGGCACCCGCGACCCGCAGCGTCGACGCCGGCTGCTCGTGCTGGACGCCTCCGAGATCCTCGCGGAGATCGCGGCCGAGGCGCCGGCCGTCGTGGCGCTCGAGGACCTCCACTGGAGCGACGACCTGACCCTCGAGATCCTGGAGGCGCTCGCGCGACGCGTGCCCGACACCCGGCTCCTCGTCGTGGGGACGTACCGCAGCGACGAGCTTTTCCCACGTGCCCCCATGCGGGAGTGGCGCTCGCGACTGGTCGCCGGTCGCTCGGCGGAAGAGGTCCGACTGGCTCGGCTGTCCGCGGCCGATACGGCCACGATGACGACCCTCCTCATCGGTTCCG
>CAZFXH010000016.1:0-3300 GCA_964522905.1 uncultured Anaerolineaceae bacterium | reverse complement strand
CCTCGTCAGGATCGCGGGATGAGACGGCGAGGGGTGCTCACGCTCGGCGCGCTCGCGCTCGGCCATGTGCTTGTCGGCGCCGCGCTCGCCTCGCTCTGGCGACGGCCGGAGCCCTCGCCCCCCGAGGGCACGGTCGAGACGCTCGCGGACTACGGACCGGTGCCGGACTTCCGGCTGACCGAGGCGGGAGTACGGTGACCCGTGCCGCGCTTCGCGGCACGGTCTGGCTCGCCAACTTCATCTACACGGCGTGCACCGAGACCTGTCCGCTCCAGAGCCTGCAGGTGCAGCGGCGCCTCCAGGAGGAGTTCGCGGGCGCGCGCGATCTCCGCTTCGTGTCGATCACGGTGGACCCGGCGCACGACACGCCGGAAGCGCTGCGGCGCTACGCCGCGCGTCACGGGGCGGATCCCGAGTGGTGGCTGTTCCTGACGGGGCCGAAGCCGGCCATCCACACGCTCGTCAGGGACGGCTTCAGGCTGGGCGTATCGGAGGCAACGCCGGCCGCTCGGACCGGTGGGCCGGGCTGGCCACCGGGGCCGGGCCCGGCCTTCGCCTCTCACGGCTCCGGCGGGTTGATCCTCCACAGCCCGCGGTTCGTCCGCGTCGATCGCCAGGGCCGGATCCGCGCCTATCACCGGACCGACGCTCCGGACTCGCTCGTCCGGCTGCGGGACAACCTTCGGGCGCTGCTGGCCGGGCGCTGATGGAGGACGCGGTGCGTTCAAGCTCGTTTCTCGCCTCGGGAGGGACCTCGATGGGAATGGGAAGCTGGGCTGGGCGACGGGGTACCGGGGCCGTGGCGGCCTCGTGATCTCCGGCATCTACCGGTACCTGCGCCATCCGCAGTATCTCGGGCTGGCCCGGCGGGAGGATCGCGAGCTGGCGGCGCGCTTCGGGGAGGCATTCAGGGCGTACGCGGCCCTGACGCCGGCGTTCCTGCCCTCGCGACCAGAAGGAACCACGGAGGCTGCGGATGCGCGCCACCCTCGCTGAGGAGCTGGATCTGCAGCGGCGGGAGACCCTCGCAGGAGTGACGGCGATCGTTGTCCTGTTCGGTATCACGTATCTGCCGGTGTTCGTGACCCTGTACGGCAAGTACGTGGAGGCCGACTCCTACTACAGCCACGGATTCCTGATCCCGCTCATGAGCGGGTTCGTGATCTGGTGGAAGCGCGACCGGCTCAAGATGATGGACGTCGTCCCGTCTCGCGCCGGGCTCTGGGCGCTGGGTGGCGGGCTACTCCTGTACGCCTTGAGCAGCTCCTGGTTCGTCAACTTCGCCGCCGCGCTGTCGATGCTCCTCGTCCTGGCCGGGCTGTCGCTCTCTCTGTTCGGGGCGGCCGTCACGCGTGCGCTCTGGTTTCCGCTCGCGTATCTCCTCTACATGATTCCGCTTCCGAAGATCTCGATCATCTACGTCACGTTCTGGCTCAAGCTGCTGGTCGCCTCCCTGGCCGCCGGATTCGTGGACGCCGTCGGTATCCCGGTGCTTCTCGACGGCGCCTACCTCGCGCTGCCGAACGGCGTGGTCGAGATCGAGAACGCATGCAGCGGGCTGCGGTCGTTGATCGCCTTGACGGCCCTCGGGGCCGTCTACGCGTATCTCGCCCCGCTCTCGACGGCCGGGAAGTGGCTCCTGCTCCTCGCGTCGGTGCCGCTCGCGCTGGGCGCGAATCTCATGCGAGTCGTCGCCCTGGTCCTGGTCAGCTACCAGTTCGGTTCTCGAGGGCCCGCCTTCGAGTGGGCCGACTTCACGACCGGCCTACTCGTGTTCGCGGTCGCCCTCCTCGGTCTGTACCTCGTCTCGAAGGTGCTGCAGGCATGGAACGGCCGGCGGCCGAACACCATCGCGGGATGACGGCCCCGAAGGCGCACTCGGCGATGTCGGACGGTGCGGTGGCCGGCCGAGCGAGGCGCCGTCGATATGCCGTTGTCATCGGCATGCTCGCGGTCTCCGCGGCGCTCTCGTTGTGGTTGGCGGGAACTCGGCAGGAGGACTACCCGGTCAGGCTGCACGAGTTCCCCTTGACCGTGGGGGAGTGGAGGGGGCAGGACGTGGCGCTGACGAAGCTGGACATGGTCTATGCAGTTCTTGAGACGAGCGCGGTCCTGTCACGGATCTACCGTCGCCCCGCCGGGGGCGACACCGTCGACCTGCTCGTCACCTACTTCGAGCGTGGTCATCGGGGCTTTCATCCGCCGGAAGTGTCGTTCGTGGCGGGCGGGAACACGATCAGCCGATCCGGGTTGGTCGTCGTCAGGCTGGGCGACGCGGCGGGCTCTCCGCGGCTCGAGGCCAACATGTTTCTCGGCACGACGCCGACGGGACAGGTGCTGTTCGTGTACTGGTTCGGGATAGGCGACCAGTGGACGGCGAGCTATCTGAAGGGGTCCGTGCGGTCACTCTGGAACACCATGTGGCGGCGCCGCAGCGCGGCGAGCATGGTACGAATCGCGCTGCCGGTGATCGGCGGGGACGTCGAGCGGACGCTGGCAACGGCCCAACAGTTCGCCCAGCTCGTCCTCCCGCGGTTGCCCGAGTACCTGACCGAGCGATCCCGCGCCCGGGGCGGGTGATGAAGGCGATCCTCACCGGGACAGTATGGATGGGCTGGCGCGCGCTGCGCACGGGTGCGAGGGAGCGGTTGGGAAACCCGAAGCTTCGGCTGGCTCCGGTTCCGCGCATCGGGGAGATCGTCGAGGTCCGGACGAAGCTGGACCACGATTCCGACACGGGACTGAGCCTCCAAGGCGGCGTCTACGTACGGGAGCGCCCCGAGGTCTTTACGAACAACGAGGGGCGACAGTGGGAGATCAGCGAGCCGGTCCGGCCGGCGAGATGAGGGTGTCCACCGCTCAGCAGCCGCCGGCGAGGATTGGCGAGCGGAGGGCGCGGGCGTACGTCGCGTAGATCTTCCGGACCAGCACGTGGAAGTGGGGCTCCCGGAACTCCTCGGCCGCGTGGATCAGGCCGCGGGCCTTCAGTCGCGCGAGCACCGTCCGGAGCCAGGCGATCTCCGCTTCCGAGAGCGAACGCTTGGAGATGTCGACGGCCGCCCCGGTGAGGTGGGTGGACTGCACCGGACCCGTCGCGGGCGCCGCGCTCGGGTTGGTCCGGCGTAGCTCGCGCTGCCGGGCGGTGGTCCGGGTCAGGCCCGTGATCCGGAGCGGCCTGCCGAACAGATCGTGAAACGCCCGCGCGATCTGCTCGACGAACTGCCTGGTCCACGGCCGCGCCACCCGGAGACCGCTGGCCACGCCTTCCACGTAGTACGTCCGCGTCTTGAGAGGGACCTC
>CAZFXH010000015.1:0-2842 GCA_964522905.1 uncultured Anaerolineaceae bacterium | reverse complement strand
CGCGCCTGACGCAGCAGGTCGGCCTCGGCGATGTCCCGAGAGCGGACCGTGGTCGTGGCCCCGGCCGCGGTGCACGCCGCTTCACCGCGGGCGAGCTCGTCGTCCGCCGCGGCGCCCGGCAGGTCGGACTCGATCATCAGCATCGCGGCGGCCTCGCGGTCGAGGCCCAGGCCGTGCATGTCGTCGACGGCGCGGATCGTGAAGCGGTCCATCAGCTCCAGGGTCACCGGGGAGAGCCCGGCGGCCGCGATGGCTGCCACGCCGTCTCCGGCCGACCCGAGCGTCGGGAAGAACGCCAGCAGCGTCGCGCGCGGGGCCGGCGCCGGCCGCAGGCGGAGGGTCGCCTCGGTGATCAGCGCGAGGGTGCCCTGCGACCCCACGATCAGGTGGGTCAGCGAGTAGCCGGCCACGTCCTTGAGGTTCTTGCCGCCGGTCCGGATGACGGCCCCGTCGGCCATGACGACCTCGAGGGAGAGCACCGAATCGCGCGTCTGGCCGTACTTGACGCAGCACAGGCCGCCGGCGTTCGTCCCGAGATTGCCCCCGATCGAGCACGACTCGAAGCTCGCGGGATCCGGCGCATAGAACAACCCGTGCGCGGCGACTGCGGCCTTGAGCGTCGCGTTGATCACCCCGGGCTGCGTGACGACGCACAGGTTCGCGACGTCGATCTCGACGATCCGGTCCATGGCCGTGAAGGCGATCGTCAGCGCGCCCTCCAGCCCGGCGGCACCGCCACTGAGCCCCGAGCCAGCCCCCCGCGGCACGATCGGGACGTCGTGCTCGGCGCAGACCTTCACGAGCTCCGCGACCTGGGCCGTCTCGGTGGGGAGTGCCACCGCGCCCGGTAGTCCCGTGGCCAGGTACTCGGTCTCATCGCGTCGATACGTCTCGCGGTCGGTCGCATCCGTGAGCACGCGCAGGCCCGGGATTCGGGCGCGAACGGCGACGAGGAAGGGTTCGGTGACGGTGCCTACGGCCATGGTGGCCAGTGTAGGCGGGACCATTGGCCCCGGGCCGATCGGCCCGTCGCGGGTAGGATAGCCCCCAGATGTCCATGCGCCCCGGAGCCTCACGCCGCCTGCCCCTCGCACTGGTGGCCGTGGTCGTCGCGAGCCTGTTCACGCTCGCGCCGGGTGCCGCGCGGCCTGTCCTGGCTGCCGACTTGGACGCGACGACGCCATCCGCGACGGCGGCCGTGAGCGTGAGCGCAATCACCCCGGGAAGCGTCAACCGGACGAGCGTCAAGCTGACCGCGACGTACGCGACCACGCTGGTCCTGCGCTACGGGTCGCGCGCCTTCTCGGTCGACTCGACCGCGACCATCACCAACACCTCCGGCGGCCCCATCGATCGGGTCGAGCTCAATACGATCGCGGCCCGCCTCGGCGGCATGACCCTGCGCTTCGTCGAGGTCGACGGAGTCGGCGTCGCACGCACCGTCGACGACCAGACCATCATCGTGCGCCTTGGCGGCATCCTGGCCGAGGGGGCGAGTGTCAAGGTCCGCGTCAAGTACCACGCCACGCTGCGGTCCTCGCTCGCCGGCTCCAACTGGCTGTTCACGAAGGTCAACGGCATCGTCGATGCCTATCGATGGATCCCGTGGGTCAGCCGCGAAACGCCGTTCAACCGTCCGAACCATGGCGACCCGTTCGTGACGCCGGTCAGTCCACTCGTGAAGCTCCGGGTCGTCACCGACCGAAAGCTCCGGTTCGCCGTCAACGCGACTCGCACGTCCGTGTCGACGGACGGCCTGACACAGACGTTCGAAGCGAAGAACGTCCGCGACGTCACGATCACGGCCGCGCCCGACTTCCGCACGCGGACGACGTACGTCGGCAAGATCGCGGTCCGCTACTTCTACCGCTCGGGAGCGAACGCCGCCACCATCCTCGACGCGGCCGCGGACGCGATCCGGGCCTTCCAGTCGCGCCTGGGTCCGTACCCGTACGCGACCTTCACGGTCGCCCAATCGGCCGGCGGCTATGGCATGGAATCGCCGGGCCTCATCTGGATCCCGTACGGCATCGGCAGCGCGAACCTGCGCTATCTCGTCTCGCACGAGACCGCCCACCAGTGGTTCTACAGCCTCGTCGGCAACGACCAGGCCCGCCAGCCATTCGCGGACGAAGCCACAGCCGACTTCCTGGCTCGCGAGATCACCCGCACGCGGCGCGCCTCGCGGTGCTCGACCGGGCTGCTCGATCGGACGATCTACAGCTATTCGAGCGCCTGCTACTACGAGATCGTGTACATCCAGGGCGGCAACCTCCTCAACGAGGCGCGCCGGCGGATGGGCTCGACGGCGTTCTGGGCGGCGATGAAGAAGTACGTCGCGGCATACCGCTTCGGCCTCACGGGCACGAGCACGCTGCTGCGGACGCTCGATAACGGAACCTCGGTCGACCTGTCGAAGCTGTTCCGTCCGCGCTTCCCGAAGTACTACTGACCGACGCGGCGGTCCGCGGCGAGCGCCTGGGGCATCTGCCGGAACCAGGCCGGCAGGAGCGGGTTCCACGCGCGCCAGCCCGCCACGAGCCAGTCCGAGACGAGGCGTTCGCGCCAACCCCAGCGCAGCCCGTAGCCTTCGCGGACGATCGGCGGCAACAGCCCGACGGCCGGCCATAGCGTCCAGCCATACGCCCTTGGATCGAGCGGGAGCCGTGCCAGCAGCCCGGGGAGTGGCGGGTTGAGGATGGTGGCCGCGAGGTCGCGAGCGGTGTCGGTGACCCGGACGCCACCACCCGGGGCCAGCCGTTCCGCCAGGTACGCGTCGAACGCGTCGAGATCGGGCGGCAAGATCGCATCCGGGATCCCGAAGGCCCGGGCGATCGGCAGC
>CAZFXH010000014.1:0-2170 GCA_964522905.1 uncultured Anaerolineaceae bacterium | reverse complement strand
GTCAAGGATTCCGATCGATCGACCGACGTCCGGTACTGCGTCTTCACCGATCCGGCCGGCGCGCTGCCGAAGTGGCTGGTCGGTCTCGCGAATACCGAAGCAGTGCCCCAGCTCTTCGCGGCGGTGTCGACGGCCGCCGCGGGCCCGCGCTACGCCGGGCTACCGCCTCCCCCGGCCGACGGCGACGCGCCCGAGCGTCCGCCGCTCGGCGACTGCGCCGAGCCGACCGGCCCGGTCCGCTGACGATCGTGCCCGGCCGTCCAGCAGCGGTGAGCGGTAGGCCGAGATCAGCGGCCGTCTACCCCGATCCGCACGACCCTCCTGTCCGGTTTGACCTCTCCGGCGCACTCCGGCAGGATCGGGCCGCGATGCTGGAACCTTCATCCGCGCACACCACACTTCATGAGGCGCATCGAGCTCGAGCAGCCAAGCGACGGTGGACGTGAAGGGCACGTGGGCACCCTTGATGGGCGCGGCCATCGGGCTCGCGGTGGCGGTCGAGGCCGGCCTGGTCTCGCTCCGCGCCGGCGTCCCGGGGGTCGCGATCGCCCAGACCGAAATCGTCGGGCTCGCGTACCTGACTGCGGGCGCGATTGCCTGGCACCGTCGCCCGAATAATCGGACCGGCCCGCTCCTCCTTGCCATCGGGTACACCTGGTACATCCCCGACTTCCAGGCCTCGTCCCTGCCGGCGGTCGCCGCCCTGGCGTTCGCGACACGCCGACTGGTCAATGCGTTGTCGGCGTACCTGATGCTCACCTTCCCGTCGGGTCGCCTCGGCCTAAGGCGCCACCGCGTCGCCATGGGTCTCGTTATCGCCTTCCCGGCGATCCAGATCCCGACCCGCTTGCTGCTGGTGGATCGAATCCCCGCGGTCCTGTCGCATGTCGATCGCGTCACCACGCTCGGTTGCGACTGCGTCAATCCCTTCACCCTTACCTCCGCCCCCGCCGTGTTCGCAGCTGTCGAGCGTTGGACGGGCTTCCTGACCGTCGGGACCGCCTTCCTCATCATGGCTCTCGTGATTCTGCGCCTGACCGACGCGACGGCACCGATGCGTCGCGTTCTCTGGCCGGTTCTCTTCGGCGCGATCGTCGCCATCGCCATCTTTGCCTTCAACGTCCTCTCGTTCACGCTGGCCACGACCCCGGCATTGACGGGTGCGCTGGGCTGGGTGCTCTCGCTGGCGCGGGCGTCGGTCCCGATCGGGTTCCTCGTGGGGCTGCTCCGGATGAGGATGGACAAGGCCGCCGTCGCCACGCTCGTCGTGGGGCTCCACGACGAACGCAAGCGGGGCTCGCTCGAGCGTTCCATCGCGCACACCCTCCACGACCCCTCGGTGAAGCTCGGGTACTGGTCGCCGGCGGCCAGAACCTATCTCGACGGCACCGGAAAAGTGCTGCCGATGCCCCAGCCGGGATCGGGCTCGTCAGTGACCTTCGTGGAACGGGCCGACGAGCCCGTTGGCGCGATCATCCATGATGCGGTGCTCGACGACGACAAAGCCCTCCTCGACGCGGTGTCGGCCGCCTTTGCCTTGGCGGTCGACCGAGACCGGCTGGCCGCGACGGTGCACGCCCAGGCCTCGAGCGCCCGGCAGTTGCCCGAAGGACCGGTGACGTTCCTGTACGCCGACGTGGAAGGCTCGACGGTGCTGCTGGACCGGCTCGGCGAGCGGTATGCCGATGTCCTCGCGGAAGAGCGGCGCCTGCTCCGGACGATCGTCCGAGAACATGGCGGATTCGAGATCGACTCCCGCGCGGACGAGTTCTTCGGCGCGTTTCCCGAGGCCGGCGATCCGGTCGGCGCGGCTCTCGAGATCCAGCGACGGCTACGTGATCACGCCTGGCCCGACGGGGCGATCATCCGTGTTCGGATCGGGCTCCACCGCGGCCAGCCGCAGATGACCGACGAGGGCTACGTCGGACTCGACGTGCATCGCGCGACCCGGATCGGTTCGGCGGGTCACGGAGGGCAGGTCCTTCTGTCGGAAGCAACGCGTCAGCGCATCGAACCGAGCCTGCCTTCAGATGCGGCGGTGCACCAGCTCGGAGCATTCGTCTTGAAGGGCCTCCCCGGTCTGGAGTCGATCTCGCAGCTCACCGTGCCCGATCTACCGAGCGCGTTTCCGCCGCTTCGCCTCGAGACGCCTGCTCGAGTTACCGACTGA
>CAZFXH010000013.1:0-2627 GCA_964522905.1 uncultured Anaerolineaceae bacterium | reverse complement strand
GCGACCCGGACCTTCGGCTGATGGGTCGGCCGACAAAGGTTCCGTACAGTCGGGCCTCGGGCAATCTACCCGTTCAACGGAGACCACCGTGTTCGGCACGCATCCAAGGCTGTCGCGACCGACGCTGCTCATCCTCGTCTTCGGCGCGTTCATCGCGCTCGTCGGGATCACCGCCACCGCCCAGGCGGTGATGGTCGGCGAGCACTTTCAGGCCGCCGCGCTGAACGACGTCGTCAGCAGCGATGCCGCGACGACCCGGGCCTTCGTCAACGCGTATGTCCGCCCTGCGGACCTCGAGAGCGGCCCCGCCGCCGACCCCGGGACGGCGGATCCCGCTGCGCCCACCAGGCTCGAAGCACAGCTGACGACCCTCGTCCGTCCCGGCGAGATCCTGCGGGTCGAGCTTCGCCGGCCCGACGGCACGATCGTGGCTGCGAGCGACCCGGCGATCCGTGGCACCGCGTTGCCGCTCAGCGGCGAGTTCGCGCTGGCCGTCGGCGGCAAGGCCCGCGCGGCGATCCTCCCTGCCGAGTCGGCCGAGGCCGGTCCCGGCTCTCTCGGCTCGCCGACCCTGCTGCGCGAGTACCTGCCGATCTCCGTGGACGGCAAGGTGCTCGGCGTTGTCGGCATCTGGCGCGACGCGGCTCCGATCCTCGAGCGCCTCGCCTCGGTCCGGCGCGACGTCGTGCTCGTCACGCTGTCCGCTGCCTTGATCGCCGCCGCCCTGCTCTTCCTGATCTTCCGGGCCGCCCAGCGCCGCCTGACGCGCCAGACGGCGGAGCTCCTGGAGTCGACTCGGCGCGACCACCTGACCGGGACGCTCAACCACGGCGCCATCGTCGGCCGCCTGGCGTTGGAGACCGAGGCTGCTCGCGCGGCCGGTACGCCCGTCACGATCGCACTCGTCGACATCGACAACTTCCGGTTGCTCAACGAGAACCACGGTCATCCGGCCGGGGACCAGGCGCTGCTTGCCGTCGCGGCCCTGCTCCGCCGCGAGGTGGCCGAGCCCATGGTCCTGGGTCGCTCGGGCCCGGACGAGTTCCTGATCATCGCGCCGCCGGCGGTGGCGTTCGAGCTCGAGCCGCTGGTGACCCGCCTGCAGACCGGGCTCGTCGACCTCAGCCTCCAGTTCGAGCTGACGGAGCGGCTGCCGATCACCGTCAGCGTCGGGATCGCGACCTACCCCGAGCATGCCGCCTCGGCGACCTCGCTCCTTTCGACGGCCACGTTCGTGCTCGAAGAAGCCAAGGCCAGCGGTGGGGACACCGTCCGTATGGCGTCCGCTGCATCCGCCGAGGAGACCGCGGTGACCACGTCCTTCAATGTCCTCGAAGGGCTGATCCTCGCGGTCGACACGAAGGATCGTTACACGAAACGCCACTCCGAGGATGTGGCCCGCTACGCCATGTTCCTCGCGTCCCGGCTGGGCCTCGATCCTGATGAGCTGCGCGTGATCCAGACCGCAGGGCTCCTCCACGACGTCGGTAAGATCGGGATCCCGGATCACATCCTGCGCAAGCCCGGCAAGCTGACGTCAGCCGAGTTCGACATCGTCAAGCAGCACGTCGCACTCGGCGACATGATCGTTCGCGACCTCCCGGACCTCGACCAGGTCCGCGCCGGCATCCGACATCACCACGAGCGCTGGGACGGCGGCGGCTACCTCGAGCGGCTCGAGGGCGAGGACATCCCGCTGATCGCGCGCATCCTGGCGGTCGCGGACGCCTTCTCAGCGATGACGACGACGCGGCCCTACCGGAAGGCCCTCGACCTGCGTGAAGCCCTCAACCGGCTGGGCGACGCGGCGGGAACGCAACTCGAGGAACGGCTCGTGGTCGCCTTCGTCGACGGCATGGAGACCGCGGCCGACGCCCCGATCCCCGGCTCGGAGGTCCCAGGCTCGCTCTGGACACCAGGTCGGCTCGTCGCGTGACCGGTCGCCGGGGGCAGCGTTCGTTCGCGGCCGTCGCCGCGGCGGCCCTGGTCGGGCTCGCCATCGCTCCGGTCGCCCTCGCCATCTCGCTCGTGGCGGTAGCGGTCGATGATTCGATGACGACGAAGCACGATCGGACAAAGACCGTTGCTGCCCCCGGCGTCTTGGGCAACGACACCGACCTCGACCTCCTCGGCGGAGGATTGAGAGCGGAGCTGGTCACGGATGCGGCACGTGGGGACCTCGATCTCGACGACGATGGTGGGTACGTCTACACCCCGGACCCGGGATTCGTCGGCTCCGATTCCTTCCGTTACAAGGCTGTCGGCGCTCTGCTCGACTCCAATACGGCCACTGTCACGATCACGGTGACGAACGTGGCGCCATTGGCTGGCGATGACTCGTACACCGCGGTCACTGGGGTCACCCTGAACGTTCCGGCCCCGGGCGTCCTGGGCGATGATGACGACGCCGACGGCGACAGCCTGACCGCGATCCTCGTCGACGGCGGCGGCAATGGCTCCCTGGATCTCAAGTCGGACGGCAGCTACAGCTTCAAGTCGGGCGGATCGTTCACCGGCACCCGGACCTTCACGTACAAGGCTTCCGATGGGATCGCCTCGTCGAACACCGCGACCGTGACGATCACGGTGACCGCCCCGGAGGCGACCCCGACCCCTCCGGCCACACC
>CAZFXH010000012.1:0-2290 GCA_964522905.1 uncultured Anaerolineaceae bacterium | reverse complement strand
CCGGCGTCCGCGGGCCGGCACTCACACCCTGGCTGCTCGCGCGCATCGCCGAACTAACCGGCGGCGCATCCATCCGAGCCAACACGGCGCTGATCGTGAATGATGCACGGGTCGCTGGGGAGGTCGCAGGGCATCTCGTCGGGAGCGTCGCCCGTTATTGATTTCGGGCCACCCGCTCAGGGCGTCTACTGGAAGACGAGCTTGGCCACTGACCCGCTGAGCGGGTCGATCGATGCCTGGAAGGCGCGTTCGACGAGGCTTCACTCGCCTGGCGGGTCGGACGGAAGCGGACGGAACGGCGTGGAGGCGCAAGTCCGCCAGTAGACCCGCCTGGCGGGTCGTTCGCGCGATGAAGCGATCATCGGGTGTCCCCGGACCTGACGGCCCGAGACCGCCGCGCCACCACCCCGCCGCTATCGAGTCTTGCTGGCAAGGGGGGTGCTGGGTACACTCCCCGCCACGGCTGTTTCCGCGTCAGCGAGCGCCGCGTCACCAAACGTGGGCCGCGGGGAAGACCAGTCGTTCCTGAGGAGGACTCCTGCGCATGCGGATCTACGAGGGCAGCCCGCGCCAGGATTTCGAGGAGGTCTTCCGCTCGATCGGCGCGTTCCTCGACCAGCGCGGGATGAAGGACGTGCTGCTCGTCGAGGCTCCTGACGGCTTCATCGTCCAGGGTCTCGTGACGTCGGGCGCGGCCGGCGGCTCATGGTCCGAGTCGCTTGGGACCCAGGTCAAGGAAACGCTGACATTCCTCGATGACGATATCGCCCGGTTCATGGAGGAGGCGACCGCCCGGCGCGGGCTCGGCGTCGCAGCCCCCCCACCACCCCCAGTGCATGAGGCGGGCTACTATGAGACCGCGTTCCGCGTGCTCGGCCGATACATCGACGAGCAGAAGCCACGTGACGTGTTCTTCTTCGAGCAGGGCGGCGCGTTCGTCCTCCGTCTGCTGCTGGGCACGCAGGCCGGCAGCCGCCACGAGCTCGCCGAGTTCACTCGGGAAGACATCACGGAGATGGTCGCGCGCGGACCGAACCTTCGACATCCGGTGACCACTCCCGGATCGGGGAGCACCACCAGCGCCTGAAGCAACAGCCTTCGCCCAGACCGACGTCCACCATCCATAGGCCACAGGAGGTCCAGCCATGAAGGCTCTCAAGACCGTCGCCGTCGCGCTCGGCATCACCCTCGCCGCGCTCATCGTCATTCCGCTCGCCGTGCTGGCCGGGCTGTTCGTCTGGCTGAAGCTGACCGAGGAGGCGGACGAGGAGCTCCTCGAGCTCGACCGCGACGGCGCCTGAACGACCCCCGACCCGCCCCGGTGGCGGGCGACGTCCAGGTTCGCGACACGCCTCCGACGCCCGCCGGCCGACCGGCGGGCGTTCGACTGTTCGCCGACCGCCGCCTGACGGAGATCGCCGTCATCGCGGTGATGATGCTGTGGGCGGCGAACTTCATCGTCGTCAAGGACATCATCGGCGTCCTGCCACCGGTCGGATTCACGTTCCTTCGCTACCTCCTCGCGTCCCTGGCGCTGCTGGCGATCCTGCGCTGGTCCGAGGGGGAGATCAGGCTTCCGCGGCCCGGAGCCGGTCGGATCCTGTTGCTCGGCGGCCTGGGCTTCGGTCTCTACCAGATGCTATGGACGGTGGGCCTGCAAACGATCCCGGCCGGGGACTCCGCGTTGTTGATCGCGGCGAGCCCCGTCCTCGCGGCCGTTATCGCGGCTGCGATCGGGACGGACACCCTGAACCCCGTCAAGGCGACCGGCGTCGTCTTGTCGTTCGCAGGCGTCGTGCTGGTCATCGCGGCCGGCGTTGGCATCGAGCTGACGGGCTCCCCGATCGGGTTCGCGTTGACGATGGCGGCCGCGCTGTGCTGGGCCACGTACACGGCGTTCGGCGCCAAGGTCCTGCGCCGGTATTCCCCGCTCGTGTTGACGACGTGGGCCACGATCGGCGGCACGCTCGTCCTCGTGCCCGTCGGGATCGGGCAGCTGCTGGCCCCGGGCGCCCTCGGCCCGGAACAGGCCGCTGCCGTGCCGAGCATCATCTTTGCGATCGCCTTCTCGGGACTGCTGGCGGCGGCCCTGGCGAACGTCGTGGTGTTCCAGGGCGTGGGGCTCCTCGGACCGACGCGGGTGATGACGCTGCAGTCGCTCGTGCCGGCGATGGCGGTCGTGCTCGCCTTCCTGTTCCTGCACGAGCCGATCCGGCCGGTCCAGATCGTGGGTGGCGGCATCATCATCCTCGGCGTCGCGCTGACGCGGCTTGCATCGCGCGGGCAAGCG
>CAZFXH010000011.1:0-3194 GCA_964522905.1 uncultured Anaerolineaceae bacterium | reverse complement strand
GCTGCACCGCGCGCTCGTTGGGAGCACCAGCCGTCACGTCCTGCATCACGCGCCGATGTCCGTACTGATCGTCCGGTCAGCGCACGTCGCCGATGCGTCGGTGCGGGTGGATGCGGCCTGACGACGCACCAAGGCGATCCACGACATCGGGTCTTGAAGGAGGTCCCTGATGCTACCGAGACTCGTCCTGGCGGCGTTCCTGCTCGGCCACGCCGCCGTCCACGCCGGCTACCTGTCACCGCGCCCGACCCCCACCATCGGCGGCCCGGCGTGGCCGTTCGACCTGGCGCATTCCTGGATCCTGTCCCCGCTCGGTGTCGGAGCTGACACGCTCCGGGTCCTCGGCATCACGCTGTTCGCGCTGGTCCTCGCGTCATTCGCCCTGGCTGCCATCGCGGCGGTCGGCTTCCTGCCCGCCGGCGTGTGGGCCTGGTCGACCGTCATCGGTGCCGCGGGATCGCTGGCGATGCTGATCCTCTACTTCCATCCGTATCTGGCGGTGGGCGTGGCGATCGACTTGCTTGCGCTGTGGACGGTGCTGGTCCTTGGCTGGACACCGACCGATACCCCCACGACCTGACCTGGCCAAGGGCCCGGCGCTTCAGGACCTTTGGCGGCCGAGGTGGGGTCGGGAGGCACTGTCGGCGTAGCCGGCCCGGACAGAGGATCTGGGCGAACGAGCGGGGCCGACCCCGGCACGGCCGGGAAACGACAGGCCCCGACTGGAGGTGTCCCATGCGAACCGGCCGACTCAACGTCATCCACCGCCCGATGGCCATCCTGATGGGCCTCGTCATCGGCATGTTCCTGCTGGCGCCGCTCGCCATTGCCGCCGAGGAGATGCCGCACAGCGGCCGGATCCTCATCTCGACGCAGGGCGACATCACCCTGCCCACGGGGGAGCAGGCTGACCTGGTCATGGTGACCAACGGCACGGCGCACATCGCCGGAGACGCGAACACGGTGGTCGTCATCGACGGCGTCGCCGACCTCACCGGCGCGACGGCGGAGACCGTCGTGCTGATTCGGGGCGAGGCGGCCCTCGACGGGTCGAGCTCGGTGCTCGGCGACATCATGACGCTCGACGCGACGGTCTCGGCGGACCCCGCGGCGTCCATCGGTGGTCGGATCCGCGACCTCGCTCCGGAGATCGCAGGGATCGGCTTCGTCCTGGGTTCGGCGCTCGTCGTGCTGTACCTTGGATTCGCCCTCGCCGCGATCGCCGCCGCGCTCCTGCTGGCCGGCCTCGCCGCGCGCCAGGTGCGTTCCGCCGAGGCGCTCATCCGCCGCGAGCCCCTCCTTACGGCGGGCGTGGGCCTACTCGGCATGTTTGTCCCGATCGTGTTCCTCGTGCTCCTGACAGTGACGGTCATCGGCGCTCCCCTGGCCTTCGGTATCGCGTTCGGGCTGTGGCCGCTGGCGGCCTTCATCGGCTACCTCGTGGCCGGCATCGCGATCGGCGATTGGATCGTGGGACGCCTGTCGCCCGGCGTCACGCGTGAGCGCCCGTACCTCGCGGCCGTCGTCGGACTTGTCGTCCTCGAAGTCGTCGGCATCCTGCCGGTCGTGTCGGGGATCGCGACCCTCTTCGGCTATGGCGCCGTGTTGCTGCTCGCCTGGCGGACCCTCCGAGGCGAATCTTCGGGGTCGTCGACGGCCGTACCGCTCTCGGCTCACGCAGCAAGCGCCGGCTGACGCATCACCGACCGCAAGGAGTCCGATCATGAAGATCCTCGTCACGGCCGCCACACGGCACGGCTCGACCAAGGAGATCGCCTCGCTCATCGCGGGGCTGCTGGAGGACGCGGGCCTGGAGGCTGACGTCCTGGAACCAGACGACGTCATGTCTTTGGCCGGCTATGACGCTGCTGTCATCGGCAGCGGCGTCTACATGGGCAGATGGCTCGAGCCTGCCCGGCAGGTGATCGAGCGATGTCGTGGAGATTTCGCCGGCCGTCGCGTGTGGCTGTTCTCGTGCGGCCCGCTCGGCGACCCCGCAAAGCCAGATGGCGAGCCCGCCGACGTCGAGGCGCTGCGGGTGGCGACGGGGGCCATCGAACACCGGGTATTCCCAGGCAGGCTGGTCAAGAGCGAGCTTGGGTTCGGCGAGAGGGTCGTCGTGGCCGGTGTCCGTGCCCCGTACGGCGACTACCGCCCGTGGCGCGACATCACGACCTGGGCGCAGGGGATCGCGAACGGTCTCCGCTCGGTCGACCTCGCCGCGACCCTGGACATCCCGGTCGCCGAGCCGGTCCGGGTCTGATCCTCTAGTCCGCTGCGTGGCCCTTCATCCGGGCCACGTACGCGGCCGCCTGGGCTCGTCGCTCGAGGTTGAGCTTGGCAAGGATCGAACTGACGTAGTTCTTGACGGTCTTGTCCGACAGGAACACCTCGCCCGCGATCTCCTTGTTGGTCTTGCCTTCCGCGACGAGGGCCAGGATCTTCCGTTCCTGCTTGGTCAGGGCCGCGAGCTCGTCGTCGTCGGTCGCGATGCGACGCATGCGCTCCAGGACCTTGCCTGTGACCGCAGGGTCCAGCAGCGAGCCGCCCGCTGCGACGGTTTCGAGGGCAGCAACCAGGTCGCGCGCCCGGACCTGCTTGAGCAGATACCCGCTGGCTCCGGCGACGATCGCGGCGAGCACCGCGTCCTCGTCCGGATAGCTCGTGAGCATCACGACGCGCGTATCCGGCAACTCTGAACGGATCTCGCGACAGGCCTCGATGCCCGATCCGTCGGGCAACCGCACGTCCATCACGACCAGATCCGGCTGGAATCGACGCGCCTGTTCTAGCGCCTCGGCGGCTGTTCCGGCCTCGGCGACGACGTGGAAACCCGTGCGACGGTCGAGCAGCGCGACGAGACCCTGGCGCACGACCTCGTGGTCGTCGACCACGAGCAGTGTCCTTGGTGCGGATCCTTCGGTCGGTGTCGTCACCCGGCTTCTCCCGTCCCAGCCCCGTCCAGGTCGATGACGACCTGGATCTCCGTGCCCTGCTCCTGTGTGCTGCTGATGTCCATGATGGCGCCGATGTCCGCGGCGCGCGACCGCATGTTGCGCAGACCCTGGTGGCCGAGCGCGGCGCCGGCGGCGGGGTCGAACCCCCGACCGTTGTCACGCACCGCGACGGTCAGACCGCGATCGTCGCGGACCACTTCGACCCAGGCACGCGTGGCCCCGGAGTGACGCGCCACA
>CAZFXH010000010.1:0-6853 GCA_964522905.1 uncultured Anaerolineaceae bacterium | reverse complement strand
CGTCGTGCCGCTCACGCGGTGATCCCCAGGTACCGACGCAGGACCAGCACGACACACGCGGCGGTCTCGACGAGGGCCGCGACGATGTAGGTCCAGCCCGGCAGGTTCGCCGCGACGATCGTCGGGTTGGGCGAGACCGCGTCGAACACCGCCGCGTTCACGCCGTCGACGATGTCACTCGGGCTGGCCAGGACGAGGACGCGGGCAAGGTCGCCGAGGGCGAGCTCCGCCATGAGGGCCACCACGATGGGCGGGACGATGAACACCGCGATGATCGCGGCCGTCGCATAGGCGCGCCGCGGCGTCCACGCCGCGATGAGCGTTGCGACCCCGCCCAGGAGCGCCGAAGCCAGCAGCGACACCGCCAGATAGCGCGGGATCTCGGGGAAATCGTCGCGCAGCCCGGTCAACGGGTCCGGGGCCGCCAGGATGGCGCCCAGGCTCAGGATCAGCTGCGGGATGATCGTGATGATGAAGATGGCGAGGAAGAGGCCGCCGGCGCGTGCCAGCGTGTAATCGATCCGGGTCAGGACCCGCGAGAAATACAGCGGCAGGACGCCGTGACGCTGGTCGCGACCGAACAGCTCCGGCGCCTGGGCCGCACAGAACAGCATGACGAGCGTGGAGGTCAGGTTCTGGTACGTGTCGTGGCGTATCGGCGAAGCCTCCTCCAGGGCGTCGCCGGCACCGGCCTGCGCGGCAAGCGCACGGATCCCGACCGCGAGGATCGCCGGCAGCACGGAGAGCCCGAGCATCAGGAACGGCACGATCTTCGCGCGACCGCCCCTCCCGATCCCGAAGGCGGCCCGCAGCGTCTGGGTCAACAGCCCCAACGCCACCGCCGGGCGGCCGAGTCGCGGCCCGTGGTAGCCCTGGTACCCCAGGTCGTAGATGCTGCCCGAGGCGCCCTCGGACTGGGTCATCGGAACAAGTCCTCGAGCCCGCGCCGGCGCTGTTCGATGCGGACGAGCGGGAGATCCAGGTCGGCGACGGTGTCGCGGACGAGGTCCCACGGGCGCTCGTCGGCCAGTTCCATGAGCACAGTGCGGCCATCGACCTTGGCGGAGATCCCAGCAGCCACGAGGGCGGCCGCGAGGGCCGCAGCCCCCTCCTCGACCTCGACGGCGAGTGTGCCGGTTCGCTCCGTGAACTCGTGGAGCGGCGCCGCGTGGATCAGCTTCCCGGCGTCGATCGCGACAAGGAAGTCGCAGACCCGTTCGATCTCGCCCAGCAGGTGGCTGGCGACGATGACGGCGATCCCGAATTCGGTGCCGGTCCGCCGCACGAGAGCGAGCATCTCGTCCCGACCGGCCGGATCCAGCCCGTTCGTGGGCTCGTCGAGGAGCAGGAGCCGCGGGTCGTGGACCAGGGCCTGCGCGAGCTTGACGCGCTGCTTCATCCCGGTGGAGTAGCCGCCGATCGGGCGGTAGCGCTCCTCGTACAGCCCGACGTGGCGCAGGACCTCCGCGGCGCGCTCGCGCGCCCCGGCCGCAGGCAGGCCCGAGAGCCGCGCCATCTGGCCGACGAAGTCGGTCGCGGTCGTGTCGGGCGGCAGGCAGTCGGACTCCGGCATGTACCCGACGAATCGGCGCAGGGTCGTGCCCGCGGTCCGCACGTCGTGGCCGAGCACCGTCGCCTGACCAGAGGTCGGCGGGAGCAGCCCGAGGAGGATGCGCAGCAACGTGCTCTTGCCTGCGCCATTCGCGCCGACGAGGCCGATGATCCCCGGTTCAAGCGCGAGGTCGAGGCTGTCCAGAGCGACGACGCCGCCGGGATAACGCTTGGTAAGGGCAGACGTGACGACGAGCGGCATGGCTGCGAAGCCTACCGGACCCGGCTGGCCGGGCGGCTTCGTCAGGCGGCGACGACCTGGTTGCGGCCGCCGCGCTTCGCCATCTGAAGGGCGACGTCGGCAAACTCCACGAGCGTCTCGAGCGACGACACGTTGGGCCCCAGCGATGCGCAGCCGGCCGACACGGTGGCGTACAGGAGCTCGCCGTCGACGCCGGCGAACGCGACCGCCTCGAGCTCGCGGCGGATCTCGTCGCCGATGTGCTGCGCTTCGTCCAGGCTGGCTCCATCGAGCACCGCCAGGAACTCCTCGCCCCCGAACCGGGCCACGAGGTCGCTCGAGCGCAGCCGTCGGGTGAGGATCGATCCGAAGGTCCGCAGCACGGCGTCGCCCTTGATGTGGCCGTGGCGCTTGTTGAACAGGCCGAAGTGATCGAGGTCGAACATGATCACCGCCACGGGGTGCCGCATCTCGGGCTCCAGCCGCGCGCGTGCCGCGAACAGCCGGGCCAGCGAGACGTCGAGGTGGCGCCGGTTCCAGAGTCCGGTCAACGGATCACGGACGGCCGCATCGGCCATCTGGGCATGCAGCTCGATGTTGTTGAGCGCGAGCGCGATCTGCGACGCGATGAGCGGCATCGTCTCGGTCTCGAGAGCGCTGAACACGCGGGCCAGATCGAGCCGCTGGACGCTCACGGCGCCGATTACGGTATCGCCGCGCAGCAGCGGGAACGAGGCGCACACGAGGTTGTCCGGGACGCGTGCACCGCGCAGTGTCGCCGGGAACTGCCCGCGTTCGATCCGGTCATCGACGGCCACCGTGCCGTCCGCCAGTGCGCGGCCCACGTTGCCTTCACCTGGGTGGATCCGCGCGCCGACGTAGCGTTCGTCACCTCCCCGGATCGCCACGATGCGATCCTCGCCGGTGGCGGTATCGCGCGCGACCAGGGTGGTGATATCGACTTCCAGGACTTCGGCCACCGCGCCGATGATCGACTCGTGTGCGGTCGCCGGGTCGAGGCTGGAGTTGATGGCACTGCCGAACCGCGCGAGCCGACCGAACAGCTCGGCGCGCTCCTGGAGGGCGTGGCGCTCCCGGCCAAGGGCCAGCGCGGCGGCCACGCGGTCACCTACCACGACCATCGTGTCGAGGTCGCCTTCGTCCAGCTGGGCCTCGCCCCCGCTCTCGATGTTGAGGACGCCGAGCATCACTCCGTCGACGGCGAGCGGGACACTGACCTCGCTGGACACGTTCGCATCGGCGGCCGTGTAGTCAGGGTCGCTGGAGACGTCACGGACCAGCTCCGCCTTGCCGCTGCGCATGACCCGACCGACGACCCCGAGCGAGCCGTCGAAGGTCTCGATCACCGTGTCGTAGCCGCGCTGCGCGCCCAGCCGCATGAGCGGTCCGTCGGCCGTGTAGATGGAGACGAAGCTGTAGTCGAAGTGCGCGACGAGCAGGTCCATGACGTCCTCGAGGGCGGCCTGCGTGGGACCCTTGGCCGTGAGCGCTCGCCCGACGGCCTCGACTGCGGCCATCTGGCTGGCACGTCGACGCTGGCCGGCCGATGCCGCACGAGCCTGGGCGATCGCTCGTTCCAGGGACGCGACCGTTCGGCGGGTGCCGATCGCCAGCACCACCATCGTCACGGCCAGCGCGACGCCGCGGTGGAGGACGCCGGGGAGGATCGCCGGGGTGGTGATCGCGACCGACATGAACGCCGCGATGGCCACGGTCCCGATGACGACGGTCTGGCGCGTGCCCTGGACCGCTGCCAGGGCCACGATCAGCACGTACAGGCAGGACAACGGCATGGCCGCGAGGTCGTCGCTCCGAAGCGTCATCCAGTAGACGACCCCGAGCGCCACGAGCAGCCGTGCGGTGTCGAGCACCGCGGAACGTCCGGCCGGTCCGCGCAGGGCGAGGACCATCTGGATCGTGAGGTAGACGGCGGCGGGCACGATCAGTCCCAGGGCGTCGGCGCCGGCGATCAGCTCGATAACGACCGCGGCGAAGACCACCGTCAGCGCGAGGACGACGTGTGGATCGGCAACGATGCGGCTGAACGCGGGCCGCAAGGTGAGGTGGAGAAGGGTCTGGTGCCGCAGGACTGTCATCTCGCCGACTGTGCCGTGTCGGTATGGCGGCGTCGACCACTCGATTGGGTGATACGGCCCACCCATCTGGCGGCCGACCTGCTCAGCCCGGAGCCGTCAGCGCCATCGGATCGTGCCGGCCGCGTCGTCCGCGGTCTCTAGGATCTCGTCGAGCTCGAAGCCCTCGTGCGGCTCGATGGCCAGAAGGATCGTCGCTCCGCGGAGGTCCATGACGACGAGCCTCGTGGTCCGATCGGGCTCGAGGTAGAACGTCGTGCCATTCGTGGCGAAGAGCTGGATCCTGGCCGAATCGATCGGGGTCAAGTCGCTCGAGAGGCCGCGTCGGCCATCGATCCGGACGTTCGCCGGGCGCGTGGCGCTGACGCCCTCGGTGGCGATGAACGCCTCGATGATGTCCCGGGCGCGTTCCCGTGGTTCGCTTGGCTCGCCAGCGGGATAGACCTCGACGACGCGGCCGGCGAACGTGAAGACACCCTCGTCCCGGGTGAGCGCGACGGTGTCGGCCGTGTGCACCGCCGCCGACCAGCCGTCGCCCAGCTCGATATCGAAGGCCGGAGCGAACCGCGCGGGCGCGTATCGGTCGGCCCCGAGCCCGCACGGGATGTCGAAGAAGATCTCGCACAGGTTCGCCACGTCGCCTTCGGGGAGCGGGGCCGGCTCCTCGTCGCTCGGGACGGGGGACGGGGCCGCCGTCGGCACGGGCGTGGGCTCGGTCGGCGGCTCGGGCGTAGGGGCTGGTTGCGCTGTGGGGTTCACCACGGCCGTGTCCGTCGCGGGCGGCCGCTCGGTGGTCGCGGGCGTGGCGCCGTCGCCAGGCCGGGCGGCCACGAGCAGGGCCGAGGTGACGACAGCCACGACGCCGATGACGACCAGGAGGGCGCTCGCGCTTCTGCCTCCGAACGCCCGGGGCATCGCGAGGAGTGGCCGGTCCGTGGCTCGGCCCCGGGTCGAGCCCTCGCTTCGTCGGGCTCGCGGACGGGCGAGCGGGGTCGCCGTGGACGGCACCGCCACAGCGCCGCCTCCGGGGAACCGGCTTCCGCGTGGCTCGGCGACTGACACGACGCTCGTGGGACTGGCCTCGTCCATCGCGTGGACGATGGGCTCGAGCGCCGCGGCCATCGCCGTCCCGTTCGGGTATCGGTCGCCGGGATCCGGTGCGAGCGCACGCCGCACGACCGCCTCGAGCGCCTCGGGGACTTCCGGGCGGACCGCCCGGGGCGATGGGGCGGGCGCACCGACTCGGGCGAGGGCGATCGCATCGGTCGTGTCGCCGGTCCACGCCCGCGTGCCAGTGAGGGCCTCGAAGAGGACGAGGCCCAGGCCGTAGATGTCCGAGGCGGGCGTCGTGGTCCGGCCGCGCGCCTGCTCCGGGCTGAAGTAATGGACGGACCCGAGTGTCGTGCCGGGCAGCGCGGCCTCGGCGTCCGCCGCCAGGCGGGCGATGCCGAAGTCCGTGACCATCGCGCGACCGTCGGCCGCCAACAGGATGTTGCCGGGCTTGATGTCGCGGTGGACGATTCCGCGCACGTGGGCGACGCCGAGGGCACGGGCGACATCGAGCCCGATGCGCGCCGCCTGGCGCGGGGCCAGTCGGCCGCCGCGCCGGAGCCGAACGGCCAGGTCCTCCCCATCGACGAGGGCCATGACGAGGTACGCCCGGTCGCCGTCCGTGCCCGTATCCAGGCAGGCCACGATGTTCGGGTGCCGAAGGACGGTGGCCGCGAGCGCCTCGCGCCGGAACCGTTGGGCGAGGTCGCGGTCGGTCGCGACCTCGGGACGCAGGATCTTGACCGCGACCTGGAGTTCGAGGCGCACGTCGGTGGCCCGGTGGATCGTGGCCATCCCGCCGCGCCCGATGACGGGCCCGAGCCGATAGCGACCACCCAGCAGACCAGTGGGAGGAGGCGGCCCCGACGGCTGGGACGACTCGGTCACGCGGCGACCATAGCCGAGACCGCTCGAACGGGCCTTCAGGCCCTTGGTTCGAAGAGGTGGCCGGCGGCGGCGCGGGTCAGGAACTCCGGGTCGCCGACGGGTCCGTCCGCGTCGCTGCGCAGGCTGCCTTGCAGCCACAGCGTCGCGATCCCGTGGACCAGCGCCCACGCCGCGGTGGCCGCGATCCTCCGGGCAGCGGCATCCCCCTCGACCTTCGCCACGGAGTCGACCGGGCCGTACAGCATCGCGGCGGACGCTGATCTCGCGCGTGCGAGCTCCGTGTCGTCCGGATCCACGAGGTCCGGCCGGAACATCACGGCAAAGTGGCCCGGATGGGTGACGGCGTAGCGAACGTAGGCGACCCCGACCTCCAGGAACGATCCGGTCTCCGCCCAGGTCGCGGCGGTGGTGGCAGCCAGGCCGTCGTAGCCCTCCGTGGCGATGGCCGTCAACAGGCCCTGCCGGTCACCGAAGTGGTGGGTCGGAGCAGCATGCGAGACGCCACAGCGACGGGCAAGGGCGCGCAGGTTGAGCGCAGCGACGCCATCCGAGGCGATGGTGTCGAGCGCCGCGTCGAGGAGAGCCCGTCGAAGGTTGCCGTGGTGGTAGGGCATCGTCGCCCAATGGTAGCCACTATCTAGCCATTGACAAGTTAGGCGGGAAGATCCATCTTGTCGCTGGCAAGTTTCACCATCCCAGCTCCAAGGGACCCAGCCATGGAACCGACCCTCATCCTGTCCGATGCCGCCCGGGCGACCGCCGGCGTGCTACTTATCACGATCGTGCTGATCGAGACTGGTGGCCTGTACCTGTTGTCGATCGTCGGTGGCCGGGTCGAGCGCACGCCATTCCAGATCGCGTTCGCCCGTGCGGGTCACGCCCACGCGGGCGTGCTCGTGACGCTGGCCCTCGTGATCCAGGTGCTGGCGGATGCGGTCGTGCTCGATGGGCCGGTCGGGTGGCTCGCTCGCAGCGGCGTCGCGGTCGCGGCCATCCTCATGCCCCTCGG
>CAZFXH010000009.1:0-4165 GCA_964522905.1 uncultured Anaerolineaceae bacterium | reverse complement strand
GGCCAGCGGGACGCGAGCACATCGGCATATGAATCGTTCACCGTGATGACCTGGTTCGCAGCCTCGGCCCACTTGCGTTCCCCCCGGCCGAGCAGCCAGCGGGCCGGCCGACCCATCCGCGCCATGTTCCGGGCGTCCACGTGGATGTCGCGAGCGTCGTACACGACCGGGGCGCCGTCACGCTTCCCCAGGGTCAGGGCGACCGGGATGCCCATGAACGCCATCCCGTGGAAGAGGTCGCCGCGCGGCGCCACGTTGAGCGCGTTCTTGCGATGCGAGCGGATCTGGAGGGGGATCGCGAGACGACGATAGATGCCCATCCAGGCGCGAACGTGCAGGGGAACTCGGCTCCTGGTCTCCGCGGGCGAGTCCATCACGCCCTTCGTCGCGGCCGGGGCACCGTCCACGGCCGTGCCGGGCGGCGGTGGGGGCGCCATCGGGATCGGCCGGGCGACGCTCGGGGGCACGTAGGGCTGTCGGGTGACGATCGACTCCATCCGCCGAGCGAGTACCCGGCCCGCCCGGACCACGCCACGGAGCGGCATGCCGTCCTCGGCGGTCGCACGCACCCGGATGATCGGGACCCCAGCCGGGTGGTCTTCCCGCCAGGGCAGGTCGCCCTTGTGCCGCGACAGGACGGTCACGGTGTGGCCCCGGGCGAGACACGTCGTGGCGATGCGGTACGTCCGCGAGTCGAACTCCCCGGTCGTCGGCAGCACGAGGACGAGGTGCTGCGGCGCGACGGCCGGAGGCGATCCCGCCCCGGGCGCCGGGGCCTCGGACGAGGAGGAGGACTGATCGTTCACGCGATGAGCCTTGCGATCGACCCGGTCGCCCCGTCCGTCTCGATCGTCCGCCTGCGCGCCCGATGTGCGGCATCCGCGGGCGCCCGGTCGGGCGGCGCGAGTCGATCGAGGGCCTCGCGCGCGAGTATCGTGTCGACGCCCACGAGGACCGATGTCGCCGCCTCGCCAGCGGTCGTCTCGGTCCACTCGGTCGAACCGCGAAGCACCAGACATGGCGTGCCGAGCCAGGCGGCTTCGCGCTGCACCCCGCCCGAATCGGTCAGCACGGCCGCCGCGTGGAGCTGGGCGGCGAGCGAGCTGCGGTAGCCGAGCGGCTCGACGACGATGACGTTCGAGCTCGGCGTGATGCCGAGCGACTCCAGCGCCGCCCGTGTCCCCGGATGCAGCGCCAGCACGACCGGGCGATCGGCACGGGCCAGCGAGTCCAGCAGCCCGACCCAGCCGCGCATCGCGTCGGGTGCGCGATTCTCCGCCCGGTGCACCGTGGCGAACAGGAACTCGCCGCTCCGCAGGTCGCCGCCGGCCACACCCGCCAGCGCAGACGGCTTGCGGACCTCGGCCAGCGTCCGTGCGGCCAGGTCGCGCATGACGTCGCCGACGAGATGGACCCCGTCGGTCAGGCCTTCGGACGCCAGGTTCGCGACGGCGGCATCAGTCGGGACGAAGCACCAGCGCGCCAGGTGGTCCGTCACGATGCGATTCACCTCCTCGGGCATTCGGCGGTCGAACGAGCGCAGGCCGGCTTCCACGTGCGCGACCGGCACGTTCATCTTGGCCGCAACGAGCGTCGCCGCGAGCGTCGAGTTCGTGTCGCCGTAGACGACGACCGCATCGGGCGCGACGTCGTGGAGCGTGCCTTCCAGCGCGACGAGCATCCGGCCGGTCTGCTCGGCCGCGGTCCCTCCGCCGATCCCCAGGGTCACGTCCGGTGGCCGCAAGCCCAGCTCCCGAAAGAAGCTGCCCGCCATTGTCTCGTCCCAGTGCTGGCCGGTATCGATGAAGACCTCGTCATGGCGTTCGCGCAACGCCGACTGGAGGGCCGCGGCCTTGATGAGCTGCGGTCGAGTGCCGACCACGTTCGCCAGCCGCATCAGGCGACGGAGCCGGCTGCGCGGAGCGCCAGCCAGTCGACGATCTCGTTCGCGATCCGGTCACCGGCATGGCCGTCCCACAGCGGCGGCCGGGGGCCGCGTGGCCGGACGGGACCGGCGAGGATCTCGCGCGCCGCGGTCACGACCGCGTCCGGGGCGACCAACCGGTTCGTCCCGTGCGAGACCGTGATCGGTCGTTCCGTGTTGGGCCGCATCGTGAGGCAGGGGACGTCGAGCATAGTCGTCTCCTCCTGGATCCCGCCGGAGTCGGTCAGGACGAGACGGGCACCGGCGACGAGCGACAGGAACGGCACGTACCCGAGCGGCTCCACGATCCGCAGTCGATCGCTGTCTCGGAGCCCGGCCGCTTCGAGGGTGGACCGCCCGCGCGGGTGGAGTGGGATCACGATCGGCAGAAGCCCAGACAGGCCGTCCAGGGCCGCCACCACCGCGCGGGCGCTGGCCTCGCCGTCCACGTTCGACGGCCGGTGCAGCGTCACGACCCCGTAGGTCTCGGGCAGCCCGAGGCGCTCACGCTCGCCCGCCGCTTCGAACCGTGACCGCTGCGCGAGCAGCGTGTCGATCATGGGGTTGCCCACGAACCGTATCTGATCGGCCGGGACGCCGCTCGACCGCAGCAGGCCCTCGGCCTCCGGGCTCGTCGTGAAGTGCAGCTCGGCCAGCAGGTCGCTGACGATGCGGTTGATCTCCTCGGGCATCGAGCGGTCGAACGAGCGCAGGCCCGCCTCGACGTGCGCGCTCGGCACGCCCAGCTTGGCCGCCACGAGGCTGGCGGCGAGCGTGCTGTTCACATCGCCGTAGAGGACGGCGAGTGCCGGCGGGTCCGTGGTCCATTCCCGCTCCAGCCCGACCATCGCGGCCGCCGTCTGCTCCCCGTGCGTCCCCGACCCGACCGCGAGGTTCACGTCCGGCGTCGGGATCTCGAGATCGCGGAAGAACACGTCGGACAGCAGCTCGTCGTAGTGCTGGCCGGTGTGGACGATCCGCTGGGGCACGCCGCGTTCGCGCAGGGCCCGGATCACCGGTGCCGCCTTGATGAAATTGGGGCGAGCGCCGATGACGTGGGCGAGGTGTCGGGGCATCGACCCAAGTATGAACGACGCGTCCGTCACCTATCCTTCGCCGATATGCCGGATCTTCGCCACACGATCGGCCGACTGCTGCGCGGGGCCGGCGGCGATGAGGCCGAACGGCTCGGCCCGGGCGGCCCCGACGGACCGCGCCCGAAGCCGAAGCGCCGTTACCTCGCCGACGCCACCGAGGGGATCGCGCGCGTCCGCGCGGCCGGCCACGACCGACCGATGGTGGTGGCGGCCTGGCCGCTCGATGCCCAGAACCCGTTCCAGGCGCTGCTCACGAGCCGCTTTGAGGAGGCCGGGATCGTTCCGGTCGGCATGGACCGGCTTGCCGACCTCGACGACCCTGTCGCGTTGCCGGCGCTCGTGGCCCTGCGAGGCGACGGTGTCGAGGTCGTCCTCCACCTGCACTGGCTGGCCCGGGTCCTCCGCGGCGCGGCATCGGAGGCGGAGGCGCGAGAGCGGGTCGCCTCCTTCCTGGCGGCGCTGGACGCATTCGGGGCCGCGGGCGGGCGCGTGGTCTGGACGGCCCACAACGTCCTGCCGCACGACACGCGATTCCCGGACGCGGACGTGGAGCTGCGACGGGGCGTCGTGGCGCGTGCGGACCTGATCCACGTGCTGTCCGAGGGCACCGTCGCGGCGGCCGCGCCGCTGTACGAGATCCCGGCCGAGAAGGTGGTGCACCTGCCACACCCCGCCTACCTCGGGGTGTACCCGGACGACGTGTCGGACGCCGATGCGCGGCGAGCCTACGGGCTCGGCGTCGACGAAATCGTGTTCGGGCTCGTCGGAAGGATCCGACCGTACAAGGGCCTTGATCAGCTGCTCGACGCGTTCGAGTCGCTGGCCGCCGCGCCACCGGACGCGCGCCGTCGTCGCCTGTTGATCGGAGGGACACCCGCCGACGATCCGTCGATCGAGGCAGTGCTCGGCCGGGCCCGAGCCCATCCCGACGTGATGGTCGATGCACGGCGTATCCCCGCCGAGGAGCTGTCGATCCCCCTGCGGGCCTGCGACGTCATCGTCCTGCCCTATCGGTCGTCGCTGAACTCCGGGGCGTTGCTCCTCGCGCTGTCCTTCGGGCGTCCGGTGATCGCGGCCGCATCGGCGCACGTCTCGGAGACCGTCGGGTCGGACGCCTCGATCACGTTCGAGCCGGATGACGCGA
>CAZFXH010000008.1:0-4054 GCA_964522905.1 uncultured Anaerolineaceae bacterium | reverse complement strand
GCGGCTTGGGCTCCGCGCCGCATCGGCGGTCGGGATCTGGTCTGGTGGCTCGTCGAGTCCGGCTTCCTCGACGCGTCTGTTGCCTCTCTCCCGAGCCCGGCGGCCCGTCTCGGCGCGAACATCACAGCGACCGGCCATGGGGGTGGCCACGACCTGCACCTTCGGACGCTCCGAGCGCAGGGCGTCACCCTCGTCGGCCATTTCCTCGGCGCCAGCGGCCACACGGCCCGGTTCGCGCCGGATCTCGTCGAGACCGTCGCCTGGACCGATGATCGGTACCAGGAGCTGATGGACCTGTTCCGCAAGACCTCCACCGCCCAAGGGTTGCCCACGCCGGAGATCCACGATCCAGAACCGTTCGCGCCCGGTGCTCCCGAGGAGCTGTCATTGGCCCACACCGGCGCCGTCATCTTCGCCGGGGGCTTTCGTCCCGCCTATCGTGATTGGCTTCCCTGGCCCGACGCGTTCGACGATCTCGGCTTTCCTATTCAGCAGGATGGCGCGAGCAGCGTGATCGATGGGCTCTTTTTCATGGGGGTGCACTTTCTTCGCAAGCGTAAGTCGTCACTGCTGCTGGGAGTCGTCGAAGACGCACCTGTCGTCGCCCGAGCCATCGCCGAGCGGCGCGCGTCGGCGGCACTGCGTTCTTAGGACGATACCGGTCCCGTTGCCTCGCGACCCATTGGCGGCAATGGGCCTCGCCTCCGCCGTTGAAGCGCCCACCGTCGTCCAATCTGCGCAGCACAGGTGAGTTTGCTTGATTCACAGACGAATTCCCGGGCTCGAGCTGTTCGACGGCTCGGCGAGGACGAGCTGGCCGCATTCGTGACCGGCATGGAGCGCGTCCTGGGACGCATTCGGGAAGCCGGCGACTCGGACGGTTCCCGATGACCGGCCCGACGCCGACGGCCCGCCAGTTTGTCGAGCGGCTGGCCTTGCTCGGGGTCCAAGCCGGAGACGACGACGAGCTCCGGCTGCAGAAGGTCACGCTCACTCTGGCGGCGATCACGGTGAGCGTCCTCGCGATCGTCTGGGTCGGGACCTACCTCGCATTGGGATTGCCGGTCTCGGCAGCGATCCCGTTCGTGTACCAGGTCGTGTCGATCGCCAGCCTGGCCGTCTTCGCCCGGACGAAGGACTACCGCTTCTTTCGCGCGAGCCAGCTGGCTCTCATCCTCGTCCTCCCCTTTCTCCTGCAGTGGAGTCTCGGTGGGTACGTCGCCTCGAGCGTGGTCAGCCTCTGGGCGCTCGTCGGCGCGTTTGGCGCGCTCTTCTTCTACAGCGCGCGAGAGGCGATCCCCTGGTTCGTGGCATTTCTCGCGCTGACGGTGTTGTCGGGTCTCCTCGAGCCGATCGCGTCGAGCAATACGGCGCCGATCCCGTCCCCAGTCCACACGGCCCTCTTCGTGCTCAACATCTGCGGTGTCGCGCTGACCGCGTATCTCCTCCTGCAATACGCGGTCCGAGCCAGGGACGCAGCCATGGCGAGCTCAGAACGGTTGCTCCTCAACATCCTGCCGAAGTCGATCGCCGATCGCCTCAAGCGCGAGGAGGGTCGGATCGCCGAAGCCCACGACGATGTCACGGTCCTGTTCGCCGACGTCGTCGACTTCACGCCATTCGTCGAGCGGACGGAGCCGGCCCGTGTCGTCGCCGTCCTCGACGAGATCTTCAGCGCATTCGATCGAATAGCCGAGCGCCATGGGCTCGAGAAGATCAAGACGATCGGCGACGCCTACATGGTGGTGGCCGGATTGCCCGCGCCGCGAGCCGACCACGTCGAGGCGATGGCCGAGATGGCGTTGGAGATGCAGGCGGAGCTCGGCCGTCTATGTGAGCCGCTCGGGCTCGACCTCGCCATCCGGATCGGGATGGACAGCGGGCCGGTCATCGCCGGCGTCATCGGCCGCCACAAGTTCATCTACGACCTGTGGGGCGACACTGTCAACATGGCGAGTCGGATGGAGTCGTCGGGCCTGCCCGGCCGCATCCAAGTCTCAGCCGCGACGTACGAACGGCTTCGCGATCGGTATCGGTTCGAAGAGCGCGGCAAGATCGATGTCAAGGGCAAGGGCCGTCTGCCGGCCTACCTCCTCGTCGGACGGCGCGAAGGCGTTTTCTGAGTTTGACCTCGGCGACGGTCAGCGACGGGTCAAGCGCGCGAGGGCGCGGAGGACGATCGCAACGGACAGTCCGGAGGCGATCAGGAACAAGGGGCTCGGAAACGGCTCGCGGATCGGCCGGAACGTCGCCCCGCCTGGACGGATGTCGAGGTAGCCGATGGGGTCGGCGGCCGCGCCGCCACCGCCGCCGGAACCCGAGGCCGGCCCACTCGGCGGGCCGTCGGACCGACCTCCGCCACCACCGAAGCCCCAGCGCACACGGGCGACCGGGATGACCGTCAGGTTGTCCTGTCGAATGGGTTCGCCGAACACTGCCTGAACGCCCGCCCTGGCGCTGACGAGTTCGGCCAGGCGCTCGAGGAGTCGGTCGGCAGGAGCCGAGGCGACGGCTTGGCGCACCTGGTTCATCGCATCGGGTTGCTCGGTCGTCATTGCCGCCTCCTTGCGTCTTGAGCCGCAGGAACTTGTTGTGGGCGCGACCTCCGCGTCCTCGGCCATGGTGCACGTCTGTGCTGGGCCGGGCTGCGTCTCGTACATCCGCGTGAGCATCACCAACCCGGGGACAGAGAGCCGCGTGTCGCGGTGCAGCTCGGCGCCAATTGCCAAGGTCGACTGCGGTTGACGCCCGGTGCACCATCAGCCCTGTGGGATCGCACCCTCCGCGTCGGTTCTGCTGCGACGAGGACCTCGCGCGCCTCGCCCACGACGGCCTTCCCAACGGTCGTCGAGCGCGATACGGTCGATCCCGGTGTTACTTGAACGAATGACGTTCACCTGACTCCGTCCGGCATGTTCAACCTGATTGCCCGCCGGAAACACCGAATCCGAGCCCGCGCCACGCTCAAATCGCATCCACCATCGGCGAAAGCGTTGGGAGTCCTCTGGATCAGGAGATCGAAGGTTCGAATCCTTCCTCGCCAGCCAACTTCTTCTCACGTGGGCGACGGGCGCGGGCCGCCGCCCCCACCCGACCCAACGTTCGACGACCGCTCGGCCGCGCGGGCGAGCAGCGGCGCGATCGACGTCCGATAGACGACCGCCCACGAGGATTCCCGCCGTGTGCGACCGGCCAGGCGAGCCACGGGGTCGCCATCGAGCGACTCGGCCACGCGGCGGGCCACGACCGCCGGATCGTCCCCGGGTCCGACGTAAAGCGCGGCGTCACCGGCCACCTCGCGCAAGACGGGCAGGTCGCTGCAGACGATGGGCAGGCGGAAGACGGCCGCCTCCAGCAGCGGGATGCCGAACCCTTCCTCGAGGCTGGGCAGGAAGAGGACATCGGCGAGGCCGTACAGATCTGCGACGACGGCTTCGGGCAGTCCGGAGTCGGTACCGATCCCCGGGAACCAGACGGCATCGCCGAGACCGAGCGTGTCGCGCAGCTTCAGCAGCGCCGTCAGGTAGCCGCTCTCGCTGCTGTCGTGTGGATCGGCCGGACCGGACACGATCAACCCCGCCGGCTGGCCCTCGGAACGCATCGCCGCGACGACGCGGAGCCCCAGCTCGATGTTCTTGCGGGGCATGACCCGGACGGGCATCAGGAGCAGCGGATCAGCGGCCGCGATGTCGGACCGCGCGAGGAGCCGCACCGTCTCCGGTTCTAGCTTGAGCAAGCCTGCCACGTCGACGCCATTGGGGACCACCGTGATCGCATCGGCGCTCAACCCGGTGAGGGCTGCCAGTTCGCCGCGGCGGGTCTCGGAGATGGCGACCTGGACAACGTCCGGCCAGGTGGTCCAGAGCAGGTCCCACGGATACCCGTCGTGCAGCGACGACCGGTGGAGCGGCTGGGCTGCCGCCAGGTCGTGGTGCCACAGCACGATCCGCGGGAAGCCCCGCCGCTCGGCGAGTTGGCGCAACGCCGCAGTGAGCGCGAGGTTCTTGTTGAGCGAGGCGACGTTGTGGCACAGCGCGAGGTCATAGCCCGCGAG
>CAZFXH010000007.1:0-5010 GCA_964522905.1 uncultured Anaerolineaceae bacterium | reverse complement strand
ATCGATAACACCGGGTGGTTCGGCTCGAACCTCACGATGCCGATCATCAACGTACCTGAGGTCGCGATCCTCACGATGGAGGCGATCACCAAGCGCCCGGTGGTGCTCGACACGCCGGACGGCGACGTCATCGCGATCCGGCCGATCATGAACATGGTCCTCGCGATCGACCACCGCGCCAACGACGGCGCCCAGGCGGCCGCGCTCCTCAAGGCGATCAAGACCTGGCTCGAGGCGATCGGGCCGGAGACGCCTGTCTACTGAGCCCGGGGGCGCCATCCCGGGCGTCGGCGGCTGATGCGGATCTTCGTCACCGGCGGCGCCGGCTTCATCGGGCTGGCGGTCGTACGGCGCCTCGTGCAACGAGGCGATCGGGTCATGGCCATCGTCCGCGATCCCGATCGGGCGACCGCCCTGGCGGACCTCGGGGTGGAGATGCGGGCGGGCGACCTGTCCCGGACGGCGGCCATCGTCGATGCGATGCGCGGCACGGACGCCGCCCTCCATATCGCCGGCATGTATCGCGTCGGGATCCCGGCGTCGATGCGGCCGGCCATGCTCGATTCCAACGTCGGCGTGACCCATCGCATCCTCGACGCCGTGGCCACGGCCGGTCTCGACCGCCTCGTCTACGTCTCGACCGTCAACGTCGCCGGCAACACGAAGGGCCGGATCATCGACGAGCGCTACCGGCGCGACCTGTCCGAGGGATTCCTGAACTACTACGACGAGACCAAGTACCTGGCGCACCGGGCCGTCCGCGAACGCGTCGACTCCGGCGCCCCGATCGTGATCGCCATGCCCGGTGTCACGTACGGCCCGGGGGACCACTCGGGGACCGGGCAGCTGCTGCGTGGCGCCCACGACGGGAGTCTCCGATACGTGGCCCTCGCGGACGTCGGGATCTCGGCTGTCTACGTCGAGGATGTGGCCGCCGGGATCGTCGCGGCGCTCGACCGCGGCCGTGTCGGCGAGTCGTACATCCTCGCCGGCGAGAACACGCGGCTGCGCGACGCGATGCGCGCCGCGGCCAGGATCGGGGGCCGGTCCCTGCCACGTGTCGAGCTGCCGGCCGCGCTCATCCGCTTCGGCTCCCACGCCCCCGCGGTGCTCGCGCGGGCCGCGGGATTACCGGACGACCTCGGCGAGGTGCTCCGCGCGAGCCTGGGCGTGACCTACTGGGCATCGTCAGCCAAGGCAGCGACCGAGCTCGGATACCGGCCGCGCGACCTCGGGACGGGCCTGCGTGCGACCTTCGACGACGGCTGACCCGCCGGGGCCGACCCGCGACCGAAGCACTACACTCCGACCATGGCCCGCGAGCTCCCGATGTTCGAGTCGGCTCCCCCCGGACACGCCCCGGACGCCACTCCCGACCTGCCGATCTCCATCGGCGGTGGAGGCGGGGCCGGCCTCCCGGCGAGCGACGGATCCGTGGCCTTGCGGCGGCATCCCGACTGGATCCGCGCTCGGATGCCGTCCGGTGACAACTTCCACGAGCTGAAGGGCCTGCTCCGCGGCCTCGACCTCAACACCGTCTGCGAGGAGGCCCACTGCCCCAACATCGGGGAGTGCTGGGACCAGCGCACGGCCACGATCATGATCCTCGGCGACACGTGCACCCGAGCGTGCGGGTTCTGCGCCGTCAAGACCGGTCGGCCCACCTGGTTCGACGACGACGAGCCACGCCGCGTCGCAGAGGCCGTGGCCCAGCTCGGCCTGGAGCACGTCGTCGTGACGAGCGTGGCGCGGGACGACCTGCCCGACGGTGGGTCGCGCATCTTCGCCGAGACCATCACAGCGATGCGGGCCGCCTCGCCGGGTATGGGCATCGAGGTGCTGATCCCCGACTTCGACGGCTCCGACGATCGACTGCGCACGGTCATGGACGCCCGGCCCGACATCCTCAACCACAACCTCGAGACCGTGCGGCGCCTCCAGAAGCCGGTCCGCAAGCGGGCTCGGTGGGATCGCTCGCTCTACGTCCTCGCCCGGGCGAAGGAGATGGCGCGCGAAATCGGCTACCCGGTCCACACGAAGAGTTCGCTGATGGTCGGGCTGGGCGAGAGCCGCCCCGAGTTGACCGAGGCGTTCGAGGCGCTGCGCACCGCCGACGTCGACATCCTGACCGTCGGCCAGTACCTGCGACCGTCGCTCAAGCACCTCCCGCTCGAGCGCTATTACCACCCCGACGAGTTCGCAGAGATGAAGGTCGAGGCGCTGGCGCTGGGCTTCAAGCACGTCGAATCGGCCCCGCTCGTCCGCTCCAGCTACCACGCACGCGACCAGGTGCCGGGCGCCGAGCTCAGGCGGTTGCGCCGCCAGGCCACGCTCGACGCGGACGGCCGGGTCGTCCCGCTGGCGGGCTGACCGGCTACCGACCAACACGGTACGCGGAGAAACCGCGAAGGCCCCGGCGGCGTCCCGGACGTCATGAGCGTCCCCGATCGTGCCCTGCCACGGCTCCTCCTGGCCCGTGTCGCGTCGTTTCTCACCGCGTCGATGTTGCTCGTCGCCTGCGCGAGCGCCGCGGGATCCCCGCCGCCATCTGCCGGGCCGACGGGCGATCCCCAGCCCACGACGTCCCCCACGGGCACCGTGACCCTCGAGGGCGTACCCACCGTGTGCATCGGCCTCGGGGAACCCGACTGCCGTCGCGTCGTGGCACAGGTGACGACCCTCCTGACCGCCGACGACGCCGAGATCGGCTACGTGCAGGTGGGGCCGTTCGGTTGCCCGGCCGGCGGAGGTTGCCCGACGACGCTCGTGGCTAGGCCCGAGGGCGACATCTCGCTCGAGTCCGCCGGTGGGGTCCTCAGCTTCCACATCAAGGTGACCGACGGGAACCTCGATGCGCGACGCCAGGAGGCCCTTGGCGTGAAGCTGCCGCCCACTTCGCGGCCACCCGTCCCCGGCGGCCCGCAGCCGTTCACGCTCGGACACTGCGGGCTCTGGAGCGGCATCGACCACGGTGGGAGCTGGTGGGACCCGGTCGGTCTCGTCGACTTCGACCACGGCGACGCGATCAACGCGGCCGACGGCACCATCGCCCCGGTCGGGCCCGATCGTGCGGTCTTCACATCGAGGAACGGGTTCGTCGTCCAGCTGGTCCGGCGAAACGGCCCGAAGTTCCTGCCCTTCTGCGCCTGAAACGTAGTGAAGTCGCTCGTCGTCGCAGCAACGAGTTCAGCCGGCGCCGGCCGGGAGAAGGGACTCGCGTCACGGCTAGACTGCGCCCATGTCTAACGCCCTGGTTCCGCCTGAGCAGACCGCCCGACATGCGCTTTGAGAAGTCGATAGATATAGATGCTCCTCAGCAGCGCGTCTGGGACGTGCTCAGCGCCCTCGAGGCCTGGCCGCAGCGCATCGAGACCGTCGACCTCGCCGAGCTCCTGACGCCGGCGCCGATCACCATTGGCAGCCGCGTGCGGCTCAAGCAGCCGAAGCTCCCCGAGGGCACTTGGGACATCACGGTCTGGGACGCGCCGTCCTACTTCGAGTGGACGCAGAAGACGGGCGGCACCACCAGCGTCGCCGGCCACCGCGTCGAAGCGCTGGGAGAGGGTCGGGCACGTCTCACGCTGACACTCGACATGCGCGGCTTCCTCATCCCGATCATCGCCCTGTTCTACAAGGAGCTGACCAACCGCTACATGAACCTCGAAGCCGAGGGCATGAAGCGGGCAGCCGAATCGGCCTAGGAAACCTGGGTCGGCCTCGCCGGGTATCCTGCGACCATGGCTCGTCAGCTCTCCCGCAAGCTCGCGCTCGCGGAGCTGCATTGCCATCTCGGGGCTGCCGTCACCCCGGCGATCATGTGGGGGATCGCGCACGCCCAGGGCATCAAGCTGCCGACCAAGGACTACTGGGAATTCCGGGACATGATCACCGTGTCGCGCCGGACCCAGAGCTTCGATGGCTACCTGCAGCTGTTCCACTGGACCGAGCTCATCCAGAGCTCGCCGCTGGCCGTCGAGCGCAGCGTGTACGAGGTGGTCGGCGGGGCCTACCGCAAGAACAACGTCACGACGATGGAGCTGCGCTTCAACCCGATGAAGCGAAACCGCGGTGGTGAGCAGGATCTCGACCACATCATCGCGGCGGCGGTCCGGGGCATGGACAAGGCGACCCTGGAGTACCCGATCAAGCCCGGCCTGATCTTCTGCCTGGATCGCGCGTTCCCGTTCGAGCTCAACGAGATCATCGCCGAGAAGGCCATCACGTGGCGGGACCGCGGGGTCGTCGGCATCGACATCGCCGGTCCCGAGGCGTCCACCTTCCGCGTTGCCGACTACCGGCGACTCTTCCGGCGAGCGCGCCAATACGGGCTGGGACTCACGATCCATACCGGCGAGGCCGGCCCGGTCGACGAAGTCGCACGCGTCGTCGAGCTGCTCGAGCCCGACCGCATCGGGCACGGCGTCAAGGCCGCGTACGACCCGCGGGCGATGGAGATGATCCGCGAACGCGGCATCGTGCTCGAGATCTGCCCCACGTCCAATCTCAACACGAAGGTGGTGTCCGGCTGGGAGGAGTTCCGCTGGATCTTCGACACCCTCAGGCGCAACGAGATCCGGTTCACGATCAACACCGACGGCCCCGAGATGCTCAAGACCTACATCCGTGACGAGATGGCCCAGCTCGGACGCCTCGGGATCCTGTCCGTCACCGACCAGGAGGCGGCGGCCGCGACATCGCTTGCCGCCTCGTTCGTGCCCAACGTCTCGGACGTGCCCGCGCCACGGCTCGAACCGGCCTCGCGCGTGGCCGTGGAGCGCGAAGAGGCCTAAGGCGCTCGCCCCGCGTTTGTCGCCTGCCAGTCGACGCCACGCCCCGAGGGGTCCCGTCACGACACTCTCAGGCCCCTGTTGTCGCCTGCCAGTCGACGCCACGCCCCGAGGGGTCCCGTCACGACACTCTCAGGCCCCGGATGTCGCCTGCCAGTCGACAGCGCGGCGTCGCGGCCGCAGTCACGAGGGGGAGGCGGCGCTGGAGGGGCCGATGCGTGTA
>CAZFXH010000006.1:0-6881 GCA_964522905.1 uncultured Anaerolineaceae bacterium | reverse complement strand
GAAGATGGCGCGGGCGATGCCGGGCCGGTCCGGGACCGCCACGACCGTGACCTTGGCGACGTTGCGGTCGTGGGCAAGCCCGCGGACCTTGTTGCGCTGCTCCACGAGCGGGTCCTCCTTGATGAGCGTGCCCGGAGCGTCTTCGAACGAGCTCAGCACTTCGATGACGACGTCGTTGATCCAGCCGAGCTCGACGGCCCGGACCTGCATGACCTGGGCGCCCTGGTGGGCGAGCTCGAGCATCTCCTCGTAGCCGATGACGGGCAGTTGCCTGGCGATGGGCACGAGGCGGGGATCGGCGGTGAAGATGCCGCGGACGTCGGTGAAGATCTGGCAGCGATCGGCCCGCAGCGCGGCTGCGAGCGCGACGGCCGTCGTATCGCTGCCGCCGCGGCCGAGCGTCGTGATCTCCTGGTCGATCGCGGACGTCGCGCTCTGGCCCTGGAACCCGGCGACGATGACGACCTTCCCACCCTCGAGCTCGGCGCGCACGCGGCGCGGCTCGATGCCGGCGATGCGGGCGCGGCCGTACGTGCCGTCCGTCGTGATGCCTGCCTGCGGCCCGCTGAGGCTGATGGCGGCGACCCCGATCGCGTGCAGGGCCATCGAAACGAGGGTCGCACTCTGGTGCTCGCCCGTGGCGAGCAGGACGTCGAGCTCGCGAGGGTCCGGGTCGTCCGTGATGCCGGCGGCGAGCCCGAGTAGCTCGTCCGTGGTGTCGCCCATCGCCGAGACCACGACCACGAGGTCGTGGCCCGCCGCGCGCTCGCGCGCGATCCGTCGGGCGACGCGCTTGATGCGATCCGCGCCGGCGACCGACGAGCCGCCGAATTTCTGGACGACGAGGGAGCTGGGCATCGCGACATTCTACCGTGGGGCGATTCCCGAACCTCGTGTGTGGGCGGTCGCTGGCGGTCGGAGGCCTACGCGCGGATACTTCGAATTCGAAGGACTCGACGCCCGCGGGCGTCAGCCCGCACGCGAGGTCTCGCCATGTGTTTCGACCACGACAGCCGGCCACCCATCACCCCGATCGCGGGCGGGGCGATCGACGGTGCCCTCATCGAGCTCACCGCACGCGACGGCAACCGATTCGCCGCGTTCCGGGCTCGCCCGACGTCACCGGCGGGATCGGCGGTCGTGATCCTGCCCGACGTGCGCGGCCTCCATGCCTATTACGAGGAGCTCGCCCTTCGGTTCGCGGAGCGCGGCACCGATGCGATCGCGATCGACTGGTTCGGCCGGACGGCGGGTGCCCAGCGGCGCGGCGAGGACTTCGAGTACATGCCGCACGTTTCCCAAACGACGTGGTCGGGGATCTCGGCGGACATCGAGGCTGCCGTCGCGGCCGTGCGTGGCGATCCGGGCTCGGACGACGAGCGGCCACCGGCCGTCTTCACGCTCGGCTTCTGCATGGGCGGGCGGATGTCGTTCCTGGCCGCGACCCTGGGCCTCGACCTCGCCGGCGTCATCGGCCTGTACGGGACTCTAGCCGGAGCGTGGCGCAACGATGCCCCCGCTCCGCTCGATCTCGTCGACTCGGTCGATGCGCCCGTGCTGGGCCTGTTCGGCGGGGCGGACCAGGGCATCACGGCGGATCAGGTCGCCGCGTTCGATGCGGCGCTCGGCGCGGCCGGCGTGGACCATCGGATCGTGACCTACCCGGGGGCACCGCATAGCTTCTTCGACCGCAAGGCGACCGAGTTCGCGGCGGAGAGCGAGGCCGCCTTGGGCGAGATCCTCGAGTTCATCGGACGCTGAGCGGGATGTGCCCGGCCCAGCGTCCGTTGCCTTCGGCGAAGACGCTCAGTCGCAGGCGGTAGCGGCGAAGACTGTCCCCGCTGGGCCACGCTGCAGTTGATTGGCATGGGCCGTATGCGACGGATAGGCGCGCGTGCCTTCAGGGGCCGCCAGAATGAAGTGGCAGTGCGGTCCGCCGCCGAAGCCCTGTTCGTTCCGGTTTTCGGACGGATGGGCCGACACGCCCGCCGGCAGTGCCAGTACTCCGATCAGACCGATCACGAGAGCTAGTCTTCGCATCGCCAACTCCTTCTCTGTCGGCCGTCAGCGACGGCCGCTTCCCCGGCATCCCGACGATACGACGGATCCCGCCGGCCGGATTTCCGAACGGCATGGTCGGGGCTCCGACTCCGGCTCACGAGCGCATGGCAGCGCGAGCGTGTCGCCTCAACGCAGCTGTCCGAGGGCCGCACCTGAGCCAGCCTCAGTCGAGCACGATGACGCTGGTCTTCACCGGCACAGGCGCGGTCAGGATGTCGAGGACCGGTGAGGTGTCCTGGACGTACTGACACAGCTCCTCGAGTTGCTCTGTCGTGGCGTTTGGCGAGCGGACCCAGCTCCTGGCGCGGATCGACGAGAAGCCGGCGCGTGGGCCGCCGAGCCCGAGGAACCGATGCAGGTCAAGGTCGCCCTCGACCTCGTAGCGGAGCTCCTCGATCTCGATACCCCTGGCGGCCGCGTTGTAGGCGTAGCCGACCGCATAGCAGAACGCGAGTGCCTGCAGGACCAGCTCGACCGCGTTCGGTCCGGCGTTGCTGCCGAGGAGGACCGGTGGTTCGTCGCCGATCAGCTTAAACGCCTGTGGGCGCTCCTTGCTCGTGACGCCGGCATGCTCGAACGCGCCGATCTCGCCCTTGTTGCGTCCCCCGCTCTCCCATGAGCTGCGAGCGCGGAACGTGAACTTCGCGACATCGGGCTCGGCCTGCACGGCCCCGATGGTGGCGACGAGGCGATCGACGTCGACGCCATTGCGGCTGGTGATGGTGGCCATCTCTTCCTCCTGCCGGTGATCCGGCGCTGCGGGTGACTCGATGGCCAATGACGCCCGAATCTGCGGTGTTATTCCACGGGCATTGGCGGGAATAGATCGGGCCCGCGTCGTCGTCAGAGATGAAGAGGCTGGCAGCTTCCGCCGGCAGGCCTGACACCATGAGAGATGATGGCGAGCGTGGTGGAATCGAGGGCGGCAGGGACGAGCGCGATCTCAGGGACGGTCGACGATACCGAGCGTCAACCGTTTGCCGACATCGCCCTCGAACACCTCGACCGGTTGTACGGCTTCTGCATCCATCTCACGAATGACCGGAGTGACGCCGAGGACCTCGTCCAGGACACGCTCCTGCGGGCAATGCGGGCGTACGGCGATCTACGGGAGGCATCGCGGACCAAGGGCTGGTTGTTCGCCATCGCGACGAACGCCTGGCGCGACCTGTGTCGCGCACGTGGGCGCCAGGTCGCGACCGTCCCGTTCGACACGCTTCAGGCGGACGGCGACGAGTTCTCACTCTTCCAGACGATCGCGATCGAGGATCCCTTTCCCTACTCCGACGAGCTGCATCTCGACTTCCTGCGATTGTTCGGGGACGATGAGGTTCGGGCCGTCTTCGGTTCGATAACGCCGGTCTTTCGACTGCCCCTGATCCTCACGGTCGTGCACGGCTTCTCCTGCAAGGAAGCCGCCGCGATGCTCGAGATCCCACTGGGAACCCTGCTCTCGCGTGTGCACCGTGGCCGCAAGCAGCTCGAGCGGGGCCTCTGGCAGTACGCCGTGACGAACGGTCTCGTGACCACCACCGACGAGGAGGAACGATGATCGACTGCCGCGAGGCCGTAGGTCGGATGTGGGCATACCTCGCGCAGGAGCTCGCGGACAAGCCCGTGTCCGAGTTCGAGGCCCATCTCCAGACCTGCCAGCGCTGCTGTGGTGAGCTCGAGTTCAGCCGGCATCTGCGCGAAACGGTCGCGGCCAAGGACGGGGCCACGCCGGTGCCGCCCGAGCTGCGATCGCGGATCGAGAGCCTGCTCGCCGGCGCCGACGACGCGCCCGGCGGAACCCCATGACAAGCGTGAAGACCCATTTCGAAGACGGCGATCTGCTTGCCCAGGACGCGATCCGGTCGGTCGTCCGCGACACGTACGGTGGCGTGCATCCGGGCGACCGGCGTGTCGCCGAACGTTTCTACACCCCAGACGAGCTGGCCGCGCTCCCGGACGAGACGGTGCGCATGGCCCTCGGGGTGGGAAACCCGGTCCGCCATGCGTCATTGCGAACCGGCCAGGACGTCGTCGACCTGGGCTCCGGCGGCGGGATCGACTGTCTGCTCGCGGCGCGAGCCGTCGGACCCTCGGGCTCGGTCGTCGGGATCGATTTCCTCGCGGACATGGTCGACCGGGCGACACGGGCGGCGGCAGAGGCCGAGCTGTCGAATGTCCGCTTCGTCGAGGGCCTGATCGAATCGCTGCCCCTGGCGGACGCATCGGCCGACGTCGTCATCAGCAACGGTGTCGTGAACCTGTCGCCACGCAAGGTGCGGGTCCTGGCCGAGGCATTTCGCGTCCTTCGGCCGGGTGGTCGTCTCGCGATCGTCGACCTGGTCCTTGAGCATGACCTGCCACCCGAGATCCAGACGCACCCGGCCGCCTGGGCCGGCTGCCTGTCAGGAGCCTTGTCCGAGATCGCCATGTACAAGGGGGTCCGCCGGGCGGGTTTCCGTGAGGTCGCGATCGAGCCGATCGAGTCGTTCGGCATCGCCGAGTGCTCGCTCTATCCGCTGTTCGACGACCAGCTCATCCGCCTCCTCCGCGAACGCGTTCCCCGTGAACGCCACGCTCGGATCGCGGCCAGCGTGCTCGTGCGGGGGCAGAAGCCGACCAGTGGCGAGATCCTTCATGGCCGGGCGCGGGAATAACCGGCGCACCGGTCGTCGTCTCCACTGACGAGCGCCGCGCCCGCCGCCGCAAACGCCCTCTGGAGACCCACCGATGACCGAGACCGTCGCTCCGCCCGCCGTCGACCTCGACAACCTCCGCGCCTCCATCCGGGCCGAATACGCCGCTGTCGCGGCCGAGCCGGATCGAGGCTTCCATTTTCATACCGGCTACCACCTCGCGGCGATCCTGGGCTATCCGGAGGAGTGGATCGAGGCCTTGCCGCCTGGTGCCGCCGTGTCGATGGCCGGGACCGGCAACCCGTTCGCGCTGGGTGACATCCAGGCCGGCGAGCGGGTCGTCGACTGCGGGTCAGGCGCCGGTGCCGACGCGCTCATCGCGGCTCGCCTGGTGGGCCCGTCAGGGCGGGTGATCGGGGTGGACATGACACCGGAGATGCTCGCCAAGGCGCGCGCCAATGCGGCCGAGGCGCGCCTGACGAATGTCGAGTTCCGTGAGGGTGCCCTCGAGGCACTGCCCGTCGAGAAGGGCTGGGCGGATGTCGTCATCTCGAACGGCGTCCTGAATCTCGTCCCTGACAAGGCCGCCGCCCTCGCCGAGATGCACCGGGTCCTGCGCCCGGGCGGACGCCTCCAGGCGGCCGACATCGTCCTCGACCGTCCGGTGTCCGCGACCTCGAAGCAGGACGTGACGCTCTGGACCGGCTGCATCGCCGGTGGACTCCTGGCCGAAGAGCTGCGGGAGCTGATCGCCGCTGCGGGCTTCTCGCCCGTGGACGTCGTTGCGGGCGGTGAAATCTTCGCCGGCGCGCCGCAGGCCTCGAATGCCGCTGCCTATGGCACGCGGAGCGCAGGGATCCGAGCGTGGCGATGACACGCCGGGGGCGCGGAAGGCAGGATCAGGCCATCGAGTCGTCCGGCGATCGCTCGTAGACGACGATCCGCCATAACCGGGTCGACCGCTCGGACCTCGGCCGCAGGCCGTTGGCAGCCGCCAGCCCGTCGATCATGGCGTTCCGGTGCCCATATGCCCGATAACGCCTCCGACGGATCCAGGATCCAAGGTTGTCGAGACGCACGGCGAGTCCGACGAGCCAGCCGTCTCTCGGCAGGACGAGTCCGAGCACCTTGCCCGCTCGGGCCGACGATAGGCCGACGAGGGCCTCCGCGTCCGGGTAGCAACAGACGACCCGATCGAGCGTGACGATGTCCGCGACGTCGATACCGGCGGCACGTCGGACGAAGTCCCCTTCGACGAACTCCAGCCGGTCCAGGAGGCCATGCCGGCGTGCCTCTTCGCGTGCCACCTCCAGGGAGGCCGGCGAGGCGTCGACGAGCACCGCGTGGCCCGCCCCGGCGCGGAGCAATTCGTGGTCGATGACGCCGATCCCGCCGCCGACGTCCAGGATCGTCGAGCCGATCGCGAGCGCCGGGCGGATCATGTCAAGCAACATCCGGGTCGTCCGATCGGGGCCCTTCTTCCGATACCGATCGCGGTCGCCCTCCGCCGCGCGACGGTCGAAGATCGAGGCGAAGTCGTCGCAACGACAGGTATCCATCGCATCGAAGCCTACGCTGGCGGCGACCGGCGGGTGATAGCACAGGTCGAGGCGGACCGCGGTCGACGCCGTAACGTCTGCCTGGCTCGGCCATGCAGGAAGCCCGTCGGGGTACCTTGGCGGGAGTGCCGGGCTGATGTCAGTCCCAGGCACGATCGGACGACAGAATGCTCGTGTTCGATCGCGTCGTACGCCGATTCGTGCAGCCTGCGCGATCGGTCGCGCACGGGCTGTGCCGAAATGGTGCCTGGGGCTGACGCCCCCGTTCCCGCGCTGCGCGGCTGTGCGGCTGTGCGGAAATGGTGCCTGGGGCTGACGATGAAATCGCGGGGCCGGTGGAGGCCGAATGACCGGCGCTGACTTCGGTGCCAGCCCGCACCGGCGTTCAGCGCTTGGCCAGGGTCCACCCGCCGACGACCAGGAGCACGAAGATCACGGCCCAGAACAGGCCGCCCGGCAGCGCCTGGTTGCCGGCGTTGACGATCCCGCGCAAGGCTCCACCGATCGCGTCGAAGGCGCCCCCGACCAGTCCTGTGATGCCGTTTCCGACCGCCTGGCCCAATCCGTCCATGCCAATGAGTGTGGGCGCGACGTCAACCCTTCCAGACGGCCCCGCACGGCACCGGACTCAGGT
>CAZFXH010000005.1:0-1593 GCA_964522905.1 uncultured Anaerolineaceae bacterium | reverse complement strand
CGATGCGATACTCCAATCGATGTCCTCCCGTGCGTTGCTGGCGACCATCGCCGCCCTCTCGATCGTCGCCTCAGCGTGCGCCAGCGCCACGCCGACGGCGCCTCCGTCCGCTCCTGCCTCCACAGCGCCACCGAGCCAGGCCACCGCTCCCGGCGCGCCAGCCTGTCCCGAGACCCCCGCAGTCGCCCCGGTCGTCCCGTGGTGGGCCGACAGGGTCTTCTACGAGGTGTTCGTCCGAAGTTTCGCCGACTCGGACGGCGACGGTATCGGCGACCTGCGCGGGCTCACCCAGCGTTTGGACTACCTGAACGATGGTGACCCGGCCACGGACCACGATCTCGGCGTGACCGCCCTCTGGTTGATGCCGGTAGCCGAGTCGCCCAGCTACCACGGCTACGACGTCGTCGACTATCGAACCGTCGAAGCAGACTACGGCACGACCGACGACTTCAAGGCCATGGTGGCGGCCGCGGAGGAGCGGGGGATCGTCATCGTCGTCGACTTCGTCATCAACCACAGCTCGCGGGAGCACCCGTGGTTCCAGGATGCCCGCACCGCGGGCTCCGAGCACGAGGACTGGTATGTCTGGGCCGACGAGCGCCCCGCTGTGGCAGGCCCTGGGGGAGGCCGCGTCTGGCACCCCGACGGGGATCGCTTCTACTACGGCTACTTCTGGGAGGGGATGCCGGACCTCAACGTCGAGGATCCCGAGGTCACAGCGGAGCTCGCCTCGATCGGCGAGTTCTGGCTCGAGGAGATGGGGGTCGCGGGCTTCCGGATCGACGCTGCGCGCCACCTGATCGAGGATGGCCGACAGCTGGAGAACACGGACGCGACCTTCGACTGGCTGGCGGACTTCCGCGGCCGGCTGAAGGCGAGGAACCCTGAGGCGCTCGTCCTCGGCGAAGTCTGGGACGCCTCCTCGATGTCGGCCCGCTACGTCCGCGAGGGTGCGCTGGACCTGACGTTCGACTTCGGGCTCGCGAGCGCGACCTTCCTCTCCGTGCGATCGGGCGACACCGGCTCGCTCCGGGCGTCGCAGCGCGAAGTCGCGGAGCTCTATCCGCCCGGCGGTCTGGCGACGTTCCTGACGAACCACGATCAGAACCGGATCATGAGCGGGCTCGACGGAGACGTCGACGCCGCGAGGGCCGCTGCGACCATCCTGCTGACCGGCGCCGGAACGCCGTTCATCTACTATGGAGAAGAGATCGGGCTGACCGGCCGGAAGCCGGACGAGCGCATCCGCACGCCGATGCGCTGGGATGCGTCCGAGCCGGCGGCCGGGTTCAGCGCGGCCGCGCCCTGGCAGCCGCTCGGCGATGACCCGCCGGGGACGGACGTCGCTTCCCAGGCGTCGGACACCGAGTCGCTCCTGTCCGCCTACCGATCGCTCGTCGGCCTGCGGACCGAGCACCGGGCCCTCGCCATCGGGGATCAGATCGCGGTCGATGCCGAGGCCCCGTCGGTCGTCGCCTACCTTCGTCACCTCCCCGGGCAGACGCTGCTCGTCGTGGCCAATCTTGCCGACGAGGCCGTCGATGGGCCGGCCCTGCGTCTCGAAACCGGACCTCTCTGCGGCGCCCCGTCCGC
>CAZFXH010000004.1:0-1759 GCA_964522905.1 uncultured Anaerolineaceae bacterium | reverse complement strand
CGCCGACCGAGGTCCTTGCGGCGGTCCAGCCTCTGCGGTTCACGAGCAACGCCCGCTACGACGTCCAGCCGACACAGCGCCGCATCCGGGTGATCGTCGACCTGCGCATGACGAACCCGAGCAAGGACACCGCGACCAGGGCGTACTACTACGACCACGCCTTCATCCAGGTCATGGGTGAAGCGAGCAGCCTCAAGGTCGATGGTCCCGGTTCCCCACGCGTCCGCGTCGTCGAGCGGCGTAAGCAGGATCTCCAGCTGCGCATCGACTTCGGGCGACGGCTCACCAGCGGGAAGTCGGCGAGCTATCGCCTCACGTTCTACTTGAAGGACCCCGGTGGCGCGGCGACCCGGGACCTGCGCGTTGGCGACTCGCTCGTTTCGTTCCCGGTCTGGGCATTCGCGAGCGAGAAAACGCCCGGCAGCACCGTCACGGTCGTCTTTCCCAAGGGCTTCGACGTCGAGGTCGATGCGGGCAAGATCGCCGCCCCGACCACCGAGGATGACGGGCGGACGATCTTCCGCAGCGGCAAGCTCGCCAAGCCACTCGAGTTCTTCGCCTATCTAGTCGGCGACCGGCCGGGCGCCTACCGTGACGCCACGATCAGCACACAGGTCCTGGGCGCGCCCGTCTCGGTCCACGTGCGTGCCTGGGAGGACGACGAGCCCTGGGCGGAGCGGATCGGCGGCCTGCTCGACAAGGGCTTGCCCGCGCTCGGCACGCGGATCGGGCTCGACTGGCCCGAATACGACCAGCCCCTCAGGGTCCAGGAAGCCGTCAGCCGCACGACCGGCGGCTACGCCGGGCTGTTCGATCCGAGCGCCGGCAAGGTCGAGATCGCCTACTACGCGGACGACTTCGTCGTGCTCCATGAGGCCGCGCACGCTTGGTTCAATGGCTCGCTCCTGGCCGACCGGTGGTCGAACGAGGCCTTCGCGTCGTACTACGCGACGGTCGCCGCCAAGGACATCGAACGGGAGATCCGCGCGGACGAGCTCACGGAGGAACTCGAGAAGGCCCGCATCCCGCTGAATGCGTGGGGACCGGTCGGCTCGGAGGACGTGGCGCAGGAGGACTACGCGTACGCGGCATCGCTCGCCCTCGCTAGGGCCATCGCCGAGCGGGCCGGCGACGAGGGCCTGCAGGCGGTCTGGCGGGACGCGCAGGCCGGCGTGGGGGCCTACCAGCCGTCCGGCGGTGGCGCCGCAGAGACGGTCGAGAACCCACCAGACTGGCGCGGGCTCCTCGATCTGCTGGAAGCACGGACGACAGCGACCTACGACGACCTGTGGCGGGAGTGGGTGGCGCGCGAGACCGACCTGTCGCTCCTCGACGCCCGGACCCAGACGCGCCAGCGCTACGACGAGATGGTCACGGCCGCCGGGGACTGGCACCTGCCGCGCCCGATCCGCGACGCCCTGCGGTCGTGGCGCTTCAGTGACGCCAGCGCGCTGCTGTCCGATGCCGAAGCCGCCCTCGCGGGTCGCGAGACCGTGACGCAGGCCGCGGAGCGGGCCGGCCTGATCCCGCCGGCCACCCTCCGTCTCGCGTTCGAGGACGATGACGGCTTCGATGACGCGACGGCCGAGACGATCGCCGAGCTCGACGTTATCGACCGCTACGTCACGGCCAGCGCGCTGCGACCCACGGAGATGACACCGCTGCTGACGCTCGGCCTCTGGGGCCTGACGCCTGAGGAGGAGCTGGCCAGAGCTCGCGACGACTTCGCGAAGGGAGATCTCGCAGGATCGGCCGCCGC
>CAZFXH010000003.1:0-10855 GCA_964522905.1 uncultured Anaerolineaceae bacterium | reverse complement strand
CTCGACCAGCCGGGTCAGGACCAGCGACTCGGCGGCGTCACCCGCCGACTGGGCCGTGGTGCGGGTCGAGTGGCGTCGGACATCCACGCTCGCAGGGTCGCAGATGGCGCTCACCGCGGACGTATCCGGGCATGCACCGTGACTTGACGGCCGATCAAGCTGGCGCGGACTCCAGCGACGCGAGGTCGGTCAGGTCGAACGCCGCCTCGTCCGCCATGACCGGAACGAGCTCACGCTCGAGTAGGTCGTGTGTGGCGGGCGACGCCGACGGGTCACCCAGCAGATCCAGGTCCAGCTGGTCGCCGGCCAGCGTGCGCTGGAGCGCCAGGAACGACCGTCGATGGAACGGTGTCAGGCCCATCGCGCGGATCGCATCCCGGTGGTCCCGCGTGGCGTAGCCCTGGTTGTGCTCCCAGCCGTAACCGGGATACCGGGCGGCGAGCTTGATCATCATCCGGTCGCGCACGACCTTCGCGACGACGGATGCGCAGGCGATCGAATAGACCTTCGCGTCGCCATCGACCACGTTGCTGTACGGCCCGACCTGGGCCTCGAAGCCGGCGATGCGGTTTCCGTCGACGATCACATGCTCGTGGCCGCCGAGCCGGGCGATCGCCCGCCGCATCGCCAGGTGGGTGGCGTGATAGATATTGAGTTGGTCGATCTCGCGCACGGACGCCGCACCGACACCGACTGCGATCGCCCGCCTGCGGATGAGTGGCGCCAGGCGCTCTCGCTGGGCCATCGACAGGGTCTTGGAGTCGCGAACCCCTGGGATCCGGTGGCAACCGGGCTGCATGATCACGGCAGCGGCGACCACGGCCCCGCAGGTAGGCGCCACACCGACCTCATCGACGCCGACGACTCGGGTGAGCCCTTCGTTCCAGAGGCGGCGCTCGTAGCGGAGGGTCGGGACGACGACGGTCATCGGGCGCAAGGGTACCCCGAGTCGATGGTCCGCCGCGTCCGACCGGCCGAAGGCCCCGGAATCGATCGACCCCGCCGGTCGGGCGGGGTCAAGGATCAGAGTGGCCGGCGTCAGCTGCGGCGCTCGCGCAGGGTGGCCGCCTTGCCGACGCGCTTGCGCAGGAAGTACAGCTGGGCTCGGCGCACCTGTCCGTGGCGGATGACCTCGATCTTCTCGATCCGCGGGCTGTTGATCTTGAACGTGCGCTCCACGCCGACGCCGGACGCGATCCGGCGGACCGTGATCGACCGGGTGATGCCGCCGCCGCGCAGCCGCATGATCGTCCCCTCGAATACCTGGATGCGCTCGCGGTTGCCCTCGACGACCTTGGCCGACACCTTCACAGTGTCACCTGTGGCGAGTTCCGGCAGGTCGGACCGAAGCTGGTCCTGGACGATCTCGTCGAGCACGTTCACGCGGCGGTCCTTGGTCGGTGGGCAGCCGAAGCTGCGAGTTGGGCGTGTGGAACGGCCGCGAAGCGGGCGACCGGTGCGGGAGTATAGCACGGCCTCCCGGTCGGGCCGGGGCGCCCGACGGATCAGGCCGCGTCGTCGGGCGGTAGCAGGTCGGGTCGGCGTTCGCGGGTGCGGGCGCTCGCCTGCTCGGCGCGCCAGCGGTCGACCGCGCCGTGGTCGCCGGACGTGAGGATCTCGGGCACGTCCATGCCTCGGAATGACGGCGGGCGGGTGTACTGCGGGTACTCCAGCAGCCCCGCGCTGAACGACTCCTCGGCCGTCGACAGGTCGTCGATGGCCCCGGGCAGCAGCCGGATGACCGCATCGATCACGACCAGGGCCGGCAGCTCACCGCCGGTCACCACGTAGTCCCCGATCGACAGCTCGAGGTCGACGAACGCACGAATGCGCTCATCGACGCCCTCATAGCGCGGGCAGACGAAGACGAGGTGCTGCCGAAGGGCCAGGTCGGCGGCCCGGTCGTGGCGAAACACCTCACCCCCGGGATCGAGGAGGATCACGGTCGAGTCGGCGCGCCGCACCGATTCGATCGCGGCGACCACCGGCTCGACGCGCATCACCATGCCTGCGCCGCCACCGTACGGTGTGTCGTCCACGGACATGTGGCGGCCCAGCCCGAACTCGCGCAGGTCGTGCATGCGGATCGACGCCAGGCCTTGTTCCTGGATGCGCCCCGGGATGCTCTGCGAGAGCGGTCCTTCGATCATGGCCGGGAAGAGCGTCAGGACGTCGATCTCGAGCGTCATGCTGCGGGCTCGGGCCGATCGACCGCCTCGGGATCGGCGGGATCGGCGGACTCCGGGCCCGCTTCCGCCGACGCCTCCGCCGCCGTGTCGCCCGCGGCACGTCGTCGTTTGCGCGAGGTGCGGCGCGGCGCCCTGGGTCGGTCCGGGTCGGCGTGCCGTTCCTTCGCCGGCCGAAGATCGAGAACGTCGGCGTCCACCACGATCTCCCCGCGCCGCGGCGCGAAGATCCGGATGAAGGCCCGCACCGCGGGCACGTCGAACGTGCCGTACGCCCCGCCACCCACGATGTAGACCTCGTTCTCCGCGACCCGGTAGATGTCCTGGACGACCCCGAGCTCGGTTCCGTCGATGCCACGCACGGCGACACCGAGGACCTCGTGCCAGTAGACCTCGCCTCGGGCCAGGTCCGCCTCGGGCCGGACGGTCGTCTCGAGATACGCCCCCCGCAGCGTGTCGGCGGCGTCGCGCGATCCGATCTCGCTGAACCGGATCCGCCAGCCCGGGCCATCCGCCACCGCCTCCGCGGAGGCGAGCGTCAAGGGCTCTTCGGATCCCTCACGGAACAGGACGGCTCCCGGCACGAAGCGGGCTTCCGGTCGGTCGGTCAGCACCTCGACGCGGACCGCCCCGCGAAGCCCGTGGACCCCGCGGACGAGGGCGACCGCGAGCCGTTCGGTCGAGATGGCGGGAGCCTCGCTCAGACGATCTCGAGCTGGACCGGCTCACCGTCGCGTGCGGCGGTCACCTTGAGCAGGGTCCGAAGCGCCTTGGCGACGCTCCCGTTCCGTCCGATGACCTTGCCCATGTCGTCCTCGGCGACGTGGAGCTCGATGACGGTCGCGCCGTCCTCCTCGACGACCTCGACCTTGACCGCGTCGGGATCGTCGACCAGCGACTTGGCGACATACTCGACCAGTTCCTTGGCTGCCATGGTGGATGCTCCTACTTGCCGCTGGGCAGGATGCCTGCCTGCTTGAACAGTCGGACGACGGTGTCGGACGGCTGAGCGCCATTCGCGAGCCACGCCTTGGCCTTCTCCTCGTCGACGCTGAACTCGATCGGCTCCGTCCGGGGGTTGTAGTGACCGAGCGTCTCGATCGCCCGGCTGTCGCGGGCGCTGCGTCCGTCGGCCACGACGACTCGATAGCTGGGCTGCTTCTTGGCGCCGACGCGCGTCAGCCGGATGCGAACTGCCATGGATGCTTTGGTGCCTCCTTCGGGCTGGGGCTTGGACTGGATGCTCTGGTTGAACTGGGCTACTTGACGGTGATGACTGCGTGCTGCTGGTCGAGGCCGTTGTCGGTAACGGCGGCCCCGATGTAGGCATCGAACGGCGTGAGGAACGGCTTGACCGACTCCTCGTATTCCGCACGCTCCTCGGCCGTTGCCTCCGCGAGGAGGCCCTCGACCAGGCCGCGCACGGCGGCGATGTCGATGAAGCTGATGCCGGTGTGCGACGCGCCGACGCGTCCGACGAGGCCGGAGAAGCGCGGATCGTCGGCCAGGGACTGGCCTGCGCCCGCATCGAGCACGTGCCTGACGAAGTCGGGCCCGCTCCCGATCACGACGACGCCATCGGTCGCTGCGTACGAGATCTCGACGTGCCCGTCCGGCAGCTCAGATGTTGCATCGTCCGGAACCGTGACGCCGCCAAGGCCCGCCGCGAGGGCGGCAAGGTCCTCGGCGGTGCCGAGGTCGATGATCGTGATCGTGGTGCCGGCGTGATCCTCGTCGCGGACGGAGATGCCGTACTGGCCGCCGGCCAGCATGGCGAAGCTGCGCAGCGTGGTCAGCAGCTGCCGACCCGCGGCGGCATCCGCCGGGATCGAGACGATGCCGCCTTCGACCGAGTCGCCGTCGCGAGCGATGACGAACCCTGTGTCGCCCATCCAGCCAACGCTCTGGTCGAGGCCGCCGAGCAGGGCCGCGGCGTCATCGATGCCCTTGAAGGCGTCCTCCAGGGCAGGATCCGAGCGATAGAGGGCGACCGTCTCGGCGAGCGAGGCGCCGTAGTCGTTGCCGGCTGCGAGCACGAGGGTGGAGGGCGGTGCGTACGCGGCGACGCCGTTGGTGTGGTTGTCGCTGGGCCCCGGTGCACCCTCGACGTGCGGCATCGCGCTGTCCATGACGAGCGCGTCGCCCTCGACGCGGAGGCGGAAGGCGGCCCAGTCCGGCACCAGCGCCGCGAGGGCGTCGCTCACCGGAGCCGCCGAGGCCGCGGATTCCGTCAACGCCATGGCGGCATTGAGGACCGTGCGCAGGTCGATGAACACGAACCCGACGTCATCGCCCGCCATCGAGGCCTTGGCGGCGACGAAGTCCTCGCTCTTCGCCAACGGACTCGACCCGGCAGTGTCGATCGCGGCCTTGACCGACACGACATCGCCGAGGATCGCGACCTTCCCGTCGACCAGGGCGAAGGCCGCCCGGCCACTGGGCTTCTCGGGGCGGGAGAATGTCAGCACCTCGACGCCCTGGTGGGTCTCCGGCGTGCCGGTGATACCCATCTCGGTCAGCGCGTTGGTGAACCACGTGCGGGCGAGTGTCTGGTCCTTGATCGAAAGCAGTACGACGGCTCGCGCCCGATCGGCCGCTTCGACGGCGGCAGCGTCGGCGGGTAGCGGACCCATCGAGAACGCGAGCTCGCCATCGAACCATGGCTTGATGTCGCGGCTATAGCTCTGCTTGCCCTCGGTGCCCTCGGAGAGGATCCGGTCGAGCACTTCATCGAGCTTGGTCTCGAGCGCGGCCTGATCGGCGAACCCCGGGAACTTGCTGAGGAACTCGCCGACCTCCTGGCGCTGGTCGCCCGGCAGGTCCAGGCGGAGCTCGCCGTACGCGACGCTGTCCGCGGGGACGTAGCCGACGACCGTGGATGCAGGCGACGAACCAGTCAGCGACAGCGTGACGAAGGCTGTGACCGCGACGATGAGCGCGACGATGCCGGCGGCGGCCAGCCACCGGGCGCGACTTCGGCGCGGAGCAGGGGCGGCGCCTTGATGTCCCGGAGGCGCCAGCGGGGTCGTCGCGATCGGCGTCGCCGCGACCTCGGTCGAGGTCGTATCGGTCGTCCGGTCGTGGACGGGTCGGTCGAAGTCGGTCATCGCGTGGTGTCCCCCTGCGGCTAGCGCCGATTCCCCATGAGGCCGCCGAGCGCACCGCGCTTGCCGCCTCCGGAGAGTTGCTTCATGAGTTTCTGCATCTCGCTGAACTGCTTGACGAGCTTGTTGACTTCCGGGAGCGCCGTACCCGCCCCGGCGGCGATGCGGCGGCGGCGGGAGGCGTTGAGCACGGTCGGGTCGCGGCGTTCGGCGGGGGTCATCGCCCGGATGATCGCCTCGGTCCGCTTGAGGTCGCCGCGGTCCACGGCGGCCTGGGCCTCGCCGGCCATGTTGCCCATGCCCGGGATCATGCCCATGATCTGGCCGATCGGGCCCATCTTCTGGACCGCCTGGAGCTGCTCGAGCATGTCCTCGAGCGTGAAGCTCGCCTTGCGGAGCTTCTCCTCCATCTTCTCGGCCTGCTTGACGTCGAACGTCTCCTGCGCCCGCTCGACGAGGGTCAGGATGTCGCCCATGCCCAGGATCCGTCCGGCGAGCCGGTCGGGGTGGAAGACCTCGAGCGCGTCAGTCTTCTCGCCGGTGCCCAGGAACTTGACCGGGATGCCGGTCACGGCCGAGATGCTGAGCGCTGCACCGCCGCGGGCATCGCCGTCGATCTTCGTGAGGATGAGCCCGGTCACGGGCACCGCCGCGACGAACGCCTGCGCCACACCGACGGCCTCCTGGCCGGTCATGGCGTCGACGACGAGGAGCGTCTCGATGGGCTTGACGGCCGCGTTGACGGCCGCGATCTCCGCCATGAGCGTCTCGTCGATGCTGAGACGACCGGCCGTGTCGAGGATCACGACGTCGCGGACCTGGCGCTTGGCGGCCTCGACGCCCCCCCGGGCGATGTCCGGGACGCTGGTCCCGATCGGCGCGCGGTAGACCGGGATGTCGAGCTGCTTACCGAGCGTCTCGAGCTGATCCGCGGCGGCCGGACGATACGGGTCCGCGGCGACGAGAAGCGGCCTGCGGCCCTGCTTGACGATGTGGCGCGCGAGCTTGGCCGTGCTCGTCGTCTTGCCCGAGCCCTGCAGGCCGACCATCGCGACCACCGCGGGGTTACCGGACAGATGGAAGACGCGGTCGCCCGCTCCCAACAGGTCCACGAGCTCGTCGTGCACGATCTTGACGACCTGTTGCCCTGCCGTGAGGCTCGTGAGGACGTCCCCGCCGATGGCCTTCTCGCGCACGCGCGCGACGAAGTCCTTGACGACCTTGAAGTTGACGTCGGCCTCGAGCAGGGCGAGCCGGACCTCGCGCATGGCGGTCTCGACGTCGGCCTCGCTGATCCGGCCCCGGCCGGTCAGGTTGCCGAGCGTCGCTCGTAGTCGCTCGCTGAGGGTGTCGAACACGGCCCGATCAGGACTCCGGTGGTTGGTGAGTGCCGGGCGGGTCGTGGCGGCGTGCCGCGGCCGGTCCGGGTGGTGCGCGAGTTCTGACGCACCGAGCGTGGGCAGTGTAGCGCAGGGTCCGGCGGGACGCGCCGCACCGTATGCTCCGCGTTCGTGCGCAACCCCTTCACGTCCCCGCTCTGGAGCAATAACGCCTTCGTTCGGGTATGGGCGGCGGCGAGCATCTCCATCTTCGGCTCGCTCATCACGCGGATCGCCCTGCCGCTCGTCGCCATCCTGACGCTCGACGCCGGGGCGATCGAGATCGCCGTGTTGCGGAGCATGGATCTCGCGGCGGCCCTGATCGTCGGCCTGGTGGCCGGCGCGTGGGTGGATCGATTACGCCGACGGCCGGTCCTGATCTGGGCGGACCTGGGTCGGGCCGCGTTACTGGGCATCATCCCGGTCTCGTACCTCCTCGGGACGCTCGCTCTATGGCAACTCCTCGCGGTCGCGGCCGCGGCGGCCGTGCTCACGACGTTCTTCGATGCGGCGGACAACGCGTACCTGCCGACGATCGTCGAACGAGAACGGCTCCTCGAGGCGAACAGCGCGCTCGCGGCGAGCGGCTCCGTCGCTGAGTTCGCCGGATTCGGCATCAGCGGCATCCTCGTCCAGCTCCTCACGGGGCCGATCACGATCGTCATCAACGCGATCACCTACCTGGTGTCAGCGGTGCTGCTCTTGACGGTCCGGCGTGAGGAGGCGCCGCCCCCGCCCCGTGAGGATCGCGAGCCCGTGCTCGACGAGATCCGTCATGGGATCCGGCTGGTCCGCAACGACCCGGTCCTTCGCGCGTTCGCTGGCGCCCAGATGCTGATGTCGATGCTGTGGGGTGTCTTCGGGGCGACCTGGTTCCTGTTCGCGATCGACGAGCTCGGCGTCAGCCCGGCGATGGTCGGCATCGTCGCCGGCGTCGGCGGTGCCTCGTCGTTCATCGGGGCGGTCGTGGCGTCACGATCGACACGCCGCTGGGGGATCGGGCCGGTGGCGATCGTCGCCATGCTGCTCTCCGCGCTCGGCAACCTCTTCATCCCACTGGCGCCGGCCGGTTTGCCGCTCGTCGCCGTAGCGTGCTTGGTTGCCCAGCAGCTCATCGCGGATTCCGCGATCACGGTCTACGACGTGACCGAGACCTCGGTTCGACAGGCGCTCGTCGCCGACCGGCAGCTCGGCCGGGTCGCGTCCACGTTCCACGTGCTGTCGGCAGGAGCGCAGCTCTTCGCGACCATCGGCGCGGGCCTGCTCGCGGAGGTCATCGGCCTGCGGGCGACGTCGTTCCTCGCACCATTGGGGGGTCTGTTGGCCGCCGCCGTCCTGTACCGGTCGCCCGTCCGGACGCTGCTCGTCCTGTCTGTGACCGATCACCGGAGTGCCGCTGAGGTCGCGGTCGAAGCGGAGCGCGACCAGCCGGTTGGGGCGTAGGCATGCGCGTCCCGATCATCGGGGACCGGTTCGGAGGCTTGCGAGTCCCCGATCGCCGGCTTTCGCCGTTCACGCTTCCGACCAGTGCCTGATCCCGTCGAGCACCCCGTCGGCATGATGGAATGGAGATTGGTAGGCCTCATCCTGGACCGCGTCGGTCAGTTCCGGCAGTGCATTGCCGACCACGGTCCCCAGGAAGCCGTTCCCGAACAGGTCAAGATCGTTGCCCGTATCGCCGAACACCATCACGCTGTCCTGCGCAGCGTCCCACTCGTCCACAAGGAAGCGGGCCGCACTCCCCTTGCCAGCCGCCGCTGGCAGGATGTCGAGGCGCAGCCCGGCGCTATAGACGAGCCGTGTGTCCTGCCCGCTCCTCATGAGTGTCGTGCGGATCGCCTCGATCTGGGCATCGGCGAGGTCACGGACGTCGTAGCTTGCCTTCAGTCGCGTCTGGGTCTCGGCAGGCTGGGGTGCCAGCCAGTCGAAGGCGCGAAGTGCGCGTCGAATGACATCGGCGTCGTAATCCTCGAAACGCTCCGCCCACCCAGGCCACGGGCGTCCGCCCCAGTCATGGATCTCGGTGCCTACTGCGGTGATCGTCGCATCCGGCACCGGCAACGCCGTGTCGGCGACGAGCCGTTCGAGCGAATCTCGATGTCGGCCCGTGGCATACACGAGACGGAGGCGAGGTCGGACGCCGGCATGCCATGCCGCGAAGCGTTCGAGGGCGGCGTCGTCCCCGACGAGCGTCCCGTCGATGTCCGTTATGACGATGATGCGATCGGGACCCATTCGACGTCGCGTTCGGGGTGGCCCGGAGCCACCGGGACCGCCGCACGTGGTCCCGTCTCGGGAACGGGCTCCGGCCGAACCCCGGCGTACTCCCCGAGAGACTGGAGATTGACCAGCTGCTGCGCGATCCCGTTCCAGGTGAACGACGATCTCGCCCGATGTGAGCCGAACCGGGCCAGCTGGCCGGCCACCCGCGGATAGAGGAGGACGGTCGCGATCGCGTGCCCGAAAGCCTCTGGATCGAGGGGGCTGGCGTACAGAGCCTCGAGGCCCCAAGCCACCATCTCCCATAAGCCCCCCTCCGTCGTTACCACCGTCGGCGTGCCGCACGCCATCGCCTCGATCGCCGTCATCCCGAATGGCTCGTAGCGACTGCTCAAGGCGAAGACGTCGGCCGCTCGATAGGTGTCCGCGAGGTCCTCGTCCGGGATGTAGTCGCGGAACATGACGCGCTCGCTGATGCCGAGCTCCGCGGCGAGACGTCGGAGGTCTTCGATCTGGCTGGTCTCGCCCAGGGTCGGCTCGGTGGACCCGATCGCGAGGAGCAGTCGGACGGCCGGAACCCTCGAGATGACCGTCGGCATCGACCGCAGCAGCAGGTCGTAACCCTTGTTGGCCGCGACCCGCCCCAGGGCCAGGATCACGGGGCCATCCACGCCGAGCTCACGCTTGAGCGCAAGGCGGGACGCCGACGAGACCGGGAAGAAGCGCGTGTCATCGAAGCCGGGCGGGACCATGACGACGCGCGCCGCCGGTACGTCGTATTCGCCGCCGACGAGGATCTCACGCTGCTGCGGCGTTGTTGCGACGATCGCGTCGGCCGCATGGTAGATCGCCCGCTCGTCGCGGATCCGGCGAGTGAAGTTGTACTGGGTATCGAGTTCGCCCGGATCCCCCGTCATGTTGTCACGCTTCCACGACCCGATCGAATGTGGCGTATGGACGTGGGGTATTCCGAGCCGCCGGGCAAGTTCGTCGCCGGCAAGGCCAGCATCCCAATAGTGGCTGTCGATGAACGCGTACGACAGGTCCTTTCGACGGATGAAGCGCTCTGCCCCGGCGACCCATTCGGGGATGACGTCGCACAGCCACTCCTTCCGAATGAGCTCCCGCCCGCCGCACGGGACGCGGATGATCCGGACGCGCTCGTGGAGCGTCTCGATCGCCGGCTGATCCTCGAACCGGCGGGTCATGATGTCGACCCGGTATCCCAGGCGAGCGAGCGATTCGGAGAGCTTCAGGACATAGACGACCTGGCCACCGGTGTCGGGTCGGCCGAGCTCGGGATCACCGCTCACATAGCCGTGGGTCGAAATCATCAGGATGCGCCTCGGTGGGCGACGTGCCATCTCGTATCCCTTCGAGTGTCGGCCGTGGCGACGTCCTAGGCTGGCGAGGACGTGGGCGCCGAGCAGAGGATCAGTTCGCGTGCGTCGGCTGCGCCTGCGGGGACTGCTGCCGGCGGATCACGAGCACTGTCTTTTCACCCTCGGGCTTGGCATCGATCGTGGCCTCGTCGAGAGCGGCGACCGCTTCCATTGCCACATAGATCGGGAGCTGCGTACCTTCAACGACGCGGTCGTCGGGCTTGGCCGTCGCGGCGAAGGTCAGGCCGACGCTGCCGGAGGTGGTCAGGAATCGCACCCCGTGCTTGTCATCGTAGCCGCGCTCCTCGCGCAGTCGAAGCAGATGTCGTTCTGCTTGCGGAGTGATCTGGAGCATGTCGCACCTCTTCAGGACGCTGTACTTGCCGCGGACAGACTGTATTGGCCGCGGACGGAGATGGCGCAGAAAGGGCGTTCACCTCCGCTCGATACCAAAGATGATTGGCTCGATACCAAGATGATTGGCCGGACGAAGGGGTAGGAGGAAGGTGTGCAGCGGGTAGGAACGTGAAGCGGTGCCGGGTAGGAGGGGTAGGAGTCCGCGTACTCGACCTCTGATAGCCTTG
>CAZFXH010000002.1:0-4109 GCA_964522905.1 uncultured Anaerolineaceae bacterium | reverse complement strand
GATCGTGACGGCGCGCACGTCGACCTTGGGATCGCGCAGCAGCACGGCCAGCGCCGCGAGGTCGCTGACGTCAACATCGGTATCGACGATGATCGGCAACCGTGTGGTCGGTGGTTCGCCGGTGAGGAGCGGGGCCTCGGTGGGGTCCGTCGACCCTCCGCACGCGCCCGAGACCGCGGCCAGGACCGCGAGGAGGACGGCGCCGGCGCGAGCCCGTCGGGATGGCATGCGCTGCATGGTAGGCCTGCGACGCCCCGGTGGGACGCACGAACGATTCAGCCGGCGACCGAACCCCGATCAAACCAGATCCACTCCCCGGTGAACCGCTCCGTGACGGGGTCCCACGGAAAGTAGATGAGCACCTCGAGCGAGACGGCCATCCCGCTCGCTGGCACGCCGGCCCACGGACCGCGGTTCGTCCCGGTCAGCGTGGCCACCTCGAAGACCCCCTGCGGCCCCACGACGATCTCCGACAGGGCGAATGCGTTGTCCGGAAAGGCCGCGAACAGCTCTCCGTAGAACCGCCGCGCTCCCTCGTGCCCGTCCCAGCGCTGGCCGGTCGGCACCATCTCGTAGGCGCATTCTTCGGCGAGGGTCGCGATGAGCCCGTCGACGTCGCGCCGGTCCTCGGCGATCGAATGACGGACCCACAGCCGCTTGATCCGGCGCAACTCGGCAGGATCGAACCCGCGGGCCAGCATCGCCCGGACGCGCGCCGGATCGGTCATCGCGCCGCGGCCAACCGCTCGACCGCCTCCAGCGTCCGGTCCACTTCTCCCGCCGTGTTGTAGTGGACGAGGCCGATCCGGAGTACGCCGCCGACCTCCGCCTTGCCGAGCCGCTCGATGAGCCCGGTCGCGTAGAAGTCGCCGTCCCAAACGTAGATGCCCTCGTGTCCCAGCGCTTCAGCGGCCGCGCGCGGCATGACGCTATCGATGGAGACCGACACTGTCGGCACGCGCTCCGCGGCGCGGGCACGGTCGGTGATCCCGTGGATCGTCACGCCGGGAATGGCCGCCAGTCCCGCGATCAGCCGCCCGGCGAGCTCGCGCTCATACTCGACGATGGCGATCATGCCTGCCACGAGCTCGCGCCGGCGCTCGCTGCCCTCGCCGGCGCCCGGCGCGCCGGCCACGTCGCCGTAGGAGCGTCCGATGTCGCGCAGGTAGTCGGTCGCGGCGAGGGTCCCGGCGATCGACTCGAAGGCGGGCGTCCCGGTCTCGAATCGATCGTGTGCTGGGAGGACCTTGAACGCCGGCAAGGAGTCGAGAACGGCCGCCTTGCCGTAGAGCGCCCCGAGATGCGGCCCGAACCACTTGTAGGCGCTGCAGACCAGGAAGTCGGTGTCGAGCTCGCGGACATCGATCGGACCGTGCGGCGCGTAGGCCACCGCGTCGATATAGGTGAGCGCCCCGATCTCGTGCGCGCGAGCGACGATCTCCTTGACCGGGTTGATCGTCCCGACCGCGTTGCTGGCGTAGCCCACGGCGACGAGCTTCGTCCGCGGCGTGAGCTTCGATTCGAGGTCCTCGAGATCGAGTGTGACGTCGTCCTCGCGGATATCGACCGTGTGGACCGTGACGCCGCGGTCCTGCGCCATGGCCCGCCAGGTGCTGACGTTCGCCTCGTGGTCGAGCGTCGTGACGACGATCTCGTCGCCCGGGCCCAGCGTCGCACCGATGCTGCGCCCGATGTGGAGCGTGAGGGTCGACATGTTGTAGCCGAACTTGATCTCGTCCGGGCTCCCAGCACCCAGGAAGTCGGCCACGGCCGCGTGGGCCTCATCGCGGATGGCGTCGCTCAGCTCGCTCGTCGTGAAGGCGCCGCCGCTGTTGGCGTTGGTGTTCGTGTAGTAATCGCTGACGGCGTCGATGACCCGCTGTGGGACCTGGGTGCCGCCGGGACCGTCGAGGAATGCCACCGTGCGACCGTCCTGCTGGCGGGAGAGGGCCGGGAACTCGGCGCGGAGGGCATCCACATCGAAGGCGGGCATCGAGTCTCCGTTGGGTGGGCAGGCGTGTCAGCTTGCGTGCTGGACGGTCGGGTCGACTGGCTCGGCCGGAAGGAACAGGCCGATCGCTCGGTACAGACCATATCCGAGAGCGACGCCCAGGACGTTGATGATCACGTCGTCGATGTCGGCGACGCGGTACGGCGCGCCGATGAGCAACGAGAGACCGAGTTGCACGGCCTCCAGCGCGAGCGAGATCGCCAGGCCGGCCGCGACCACGGAGACCAGCGATCGCCAACGTGGCCAGAGCAATGGAAGGAACACGCCCAACGGAGCGAACGCGAGCACGTTGCCGAGCAGGACGCGTCCCGGCTGCCAGTCCAGTCCGTAGCGGAAGGCGCCGCTGATCGTCTCGAACGGCACGATATTGACCCACGGGAATGGCCAGGGCCGGTAACCGTCGAGCGACTCCTCAGGCAGCCGGGTCCAGGGCGGGAACGGGAATGGCGTGAACAGCAGCCCGATCAGGACGACGAGATAGACTGCGAAGACGAGCCGCACCAAGGATGTCCAGCGACCCACGCGGGCGCGCCCGTTCATCCATGCCACGAGCGGCAGGGCGATCACGAGGCCGAGCAGGATGAAGACGGTCGTGGGAATGGTGTCCGAGCTCACCGCACGATCATCGCAGGTGCCGAGGCCGAGACGGGCAGGTCAGTCCTTCATCGTGGTCGGCACGCCGGCATTCGCGAAGGTTTCGGACGCCTGTTCGGCGAGGGAGAGCGCTTCGATGGTGGTCGCGGTTTCGATGACCGCCGAGCCCGTTGCACCGGCCAGGGCGGTTGCCGCCGCACGGAGTTCCGCGATGGTGATGCCTTCCGACTCCCCCTCGAGCGTCGCGATCATCGATCCGTTGTCCTCGATCCGGAGGTGGAGCTGCGGCCCGGCCGGCGACAGGACGGCTGGCGGCGGATCGGGAGCCGGCCGCAGGACGGGTGGTGGAGCGTGATACGTCGGCAGCGGGACGGCTGGCACCGCGTCATCGGTTGATCCGAGTTCGAGGGGTTCGTCGACCACCGAACCGATCGGTCGGTCCTCCTCGGCTGACGGTGAAGAGGCAAGCGTGGTTTCAGCCGCCGCGGGCACCTCGAGCGGGGTGGAGGCTGCGCCCGTGGCCGCGGTGATCGAGCGGCTCGCGAAGGTGGCCGTGTCGGCCCGCGACGCGATGCTGCGGACGGGCTCGACGACCCGATCCTCGTCGATCGGCGGGTCCGAGGCCGACAGCCGCGCATCGCCCAGGACCGCGGCGCCCTGCGTGCCTACCCATGGGACCGCCGCGGCCACGCCCACCGCCGGTGCCGGCTCGCCTGCCAGCTGGGCGGCGCGTCGCCGCTCGATCCTCCGCTCGATCCACCAGATGAGGGCGACCAGGAAGGTGGCGCCGACGACGACCAAGGCGGTCGACACGGCCTGAACGATGAGCGTCACGCGCACCGCCTCCTCGAGCGTGCCCGAGCTGAACAGCCCCAGATACACACCGAAGCGAGGCACGAGGTACCCGCCCAGCAGTCCGATCCACGCCGCGAAGATCAATGCCTCGCCTCGGAGCGTTTCCGGCTCGAGGCGGCGCATCACGTCGCGCACGATGGCCGGCACGCGGAACAGGTTGAGGCCCGGCAGGAAGTTCTCGACGAAGGCCATCAACCCGTTCGCGGCGGGGTAGCCCAATCCGAGCGCCGGCATCGCCATCACCGCACGGCTGAGCCAGAACGCCCATGCGATCAACGCGAGCAGCGCGACGCCGAGCGCGGCGATCAAGAGGGTCCCGGCCACCAGCGACTCCGTGGATCGCGCGAACGTCGGATCGGCCAGCAGCCCGGGGTTCCTGGCCACACGACCCAACAGGATCGTGTCGGCGACGGTCCAGACGATCTGCATGACCGCGAGGACGATGAGCAGCGCAGAAGCGAGCAAGGCCGCGCCACGCGATGAATGGAATTCGGGGAGGGCGACCTCTCGGAGCTTGCCGTGACCGGTGCCCTCGATCTGGGACGGATCGACCGCGGCGACGTCGCGGGGCGTCCGGCAGCGGTAGCACTGCTTTGCCCGCAAGGCGTTGACCGACCGGCACTCGCCGCAGACCCAGATGTCCGCGTCG
>CAZFXH010000001.1:0-4323 GCA_964522905.1 uncultured Anaerolineaceae bacterium | reverse complement strand
GCTCGATAGCACGATGGCCGTTTCATCGAGCGTCGAGACGATCGAGTCGACCTGCTCGCCCGTTCTGTCCGCGACGGCACCGACCCGCCCACCGACCCACGAGAGCGCGAAGGCCCCGATCAGCGCGAGCAGAACGCCGATGAGCCCGTACACGATGAGGCCGCTGCTCAGCCGCCGGAGTCCGCGACGCAACGTCTGGGGTCGCAGGACTACCAGTCCAGGGCCTGGCTCTGGCGGAGGAACGGCGGTCATGGCCGGCAAGTCTGCCATGTCTCGGGAGAGCCGCGGTCGGTCGACGTTCGGTCACCCGCCGGGCGGGTCTACTGTCGGAGCACCTTGGCCGTCGACCCGCTGGGCGGGTGATACGGACCCAGCGAGCGGCTCCCAACGATCGTTCGACCCGCCAAGCGAGTGAAACCGCCATTGACGAGCGCCTGAGCGGACCCCGCCTGACGGTAGACTCGCTCAGCGGGTCAGCAACCCGTGGAACGTCCGGATCCCGACGGGGCGCCCGATGTGACACGCCGCGCCCGGCGGGACCCCTCAGCGCCAGGCGCTCCGCGCGGCATCCGGATACAGCCTCACCCGCCGGTAGGGCTCTCGGCCGCGTGACCGCGACACGAGATTGGCCCGCTCGGCCATCTGGTGCTGCAGCCGGCGGATGTAGGCGTTCTGCGGTGACAGCTCGACAGGTTCCGCGGAGGTGAGGACCACCTCGATGGCGTCCTCCGTCTCACGCATCGCGGCCTCGCGCGGATCGATCTCGAGCGAGAAGATCGACGTGAGGCTCGTCTGCATCTGCGGGACGGTGTTGCTCTTGAGGACGTAGATCGGCATCGCCCGCTCCTCGGCCTCGCGCAGCAGCGGCGTCTTCTGCTTGTACTCGTTCTTGAGGGTCATCACGACGTCGGCCTCGTCCACGTCCCGCGCGATGACGACCGGCAGCCCGAGGTCCCGGACGGCCTGCTCGAGGCGCTTGCGGCTGATGCCCTGGGGCAGGACCCGAAGCGTCGGCAGCGGCGAGCCACCGTGCACGAGCACGGTCTCGCCGTGGGAGCCCTCTTCGGCCCCGAGCGGCATCTTGTCGAGGTCGTCGTCCTCCTCGAGCGCGTCGGCGTTGATCGGCGCCGTTCCCTCGTCGGCCTTCAGCGTCTGGAGGGCTTGCGCGGCCTGGTCGCGCCAGGCTTTCTGGCGCTCGAATTCTCGGGCCTCGCGGGCTCGAGTCTCCAGGGCCGTGGACGTGGCCCCGCGCTCCAGCGGTCCGCGGTCCGCGATCTCGCCGGAGAGGAACGGGGCATCCGGGCCCTTCGACGCGAACTGCTCGCCCGGCATGACGCCCGATGCGCCGCCCTCCGAGACGGGCCCGCGCGGCGCACTCTCGCGACCCGAGCCACCACGCGTCTGCCGCCAGCCGCCCGACGCCCCCGGTCGATAGCCAGGCCGGAAGCCGCCGCGCTCGGCCTCGCGGAAGCCGCCCGACTTCCGGGCCGAACCGTCCCCGCGCCAGCCCGGCTCCATCCGCCACGGCGAGCCCGCCCCGACGAGCCCGGCGAACCGTTCCGCGCCCAGCTGCTCGCGCGGCGAGGGTCGCGGCCGTCCCTGCGATCGATGCACGCCCTCTTCGTCGCGCCAGCGCAGCTCGGGCGCCACGGCGTCCCCGCGCAGCAGGGCGTCGATCGTCTCGGCGACGTCGCTGTGGACCGCGACCCGCTCGCGGTCCTGGATCTCGACGATGACGTCGAAGGTCGGCGGGGCCTTGCGCTCCAGCACGCTCTTCTGAGTGCGCCGCCGGCGCGCTTCCTCGTCGCCGAGCGTCACGCTCTGGATCCCGCCGATGAGGTCCGACAGGGTCGGGTTCAGCATCAGGTTGTCGAGGTTGTTGCCGTGCGCGGTGCCGATCAGCTGGACGCCGCGCTCGGCGATCGTGCGGGCCGCCTGCGCCTCGAGCTCGGTCCCGATCTCGTCGATGACGATGACCTGGGGCATGTGGTTCTCGACCGCCTCGATCATCACCTCGTGCTGGAGCGACGGCGTGCGCACCTGCATCCGGCGCGCCTTCCCGATAGCCGGGTGCGGGATGTCGCCGTCGCCGGCGATCTCGTTGGACGTGTCCACGACGACGACCCGCTTGCCAAGGTCGTCGGCGAGCACGCGCGCGGCCTCGCGGAGCATGGTCGTCTTGCCGATGCCCGGGCGACCCATGATCAGGATCGATTTCCCGGTCTCGACGAAGTCCGTGATGATCTCGATGGTGCCGTACACGGCACGGCCGATCCGACACGTCAGCCCGACGATCTTGCCGCTGCGGTTGCGGATCGCGCTGATGCGGTGGAGCGTCCGCTCGATGCCGGCGCGGTTGTCGTCACCGAACAGCCCGATGTGCTCGACGACGAACGCGATGTCGGCATCGACGATCTCGCGCTCGAGGAGCATCACCTCGGCGTCGGGGAATCGGCCTTCCGGGCGCCGCCCGAGGTCCATCACGACCTCGATGAGCGCCTCGCGATCCTCGAGCGCGTGCACGGCGTCGACGATCTCGGGTGGCAGGGACGAGAGCAGCGCGTCGAGGTCGTCGATCGATTCCCGCTGACGGTCCTCGGATCCCATGCTGACCTCCACTATGGATGGATCTAGCGCACACCGGCCGGCACGAGAGCCGGCTCGGCCACGCGGACGAGGGTTTCCTTCATGAGCAGTGTCACGCTGGCGATCGAATCGAAGGCAGCTTCCTCCAGGCGGCGATCGAGCGGTGCCTCATAGGTTCGCACGGGTGAGATGACGCCGTGGTTCGGGCGATGGTCGCGGCCTTTCGCGGTGCGTGCAGCGATCATGCCCAGTCCGTATCCGATGATGGCTTCGGCATCGGCCTCCGGCCTCGCAACGACCTTCAGGTAATGGGGCTGGTCCTCCTTCGCTACGCCGATCTGGACGAACGCATCGAGCTCCGTGCCGTCCTTGCCGCCGCCCGGCGCGACCTGGACGTACGCCTCCACGTCGGCGAAGCGCAGGATCGGCGCGAGGCTGGAGCGCGGGACGCGCCAATGGGTCCCCTGCCGTTCCCAGTCCGGCAGGCGGATGGCCTCGAGCCTGGCGACCGGGCCCGGCGTCGCGGCGAGATACAGCCGATGGAGCGCGAGCGCATCGATCGGCTGCACCGGCCGGATGCGCGCCTTCTCGGCGGCGCCTTCACTCCACGGCGTGGGCAGCTTCGACTTGGCGGGACGGAACAGGATGCGTTCCTCCCCGTAGCGCATGAAGCCGGCCTGCATGAGCAGCTCCACGTTGCCATCGACGTCCGCACACGCGACGTGGAATCGGGCGGCGCCCCGTTTCCCGCCCTCGCGCAGGATCTGCTGGACGAGCCGGTAGCGGATGTCGCCGGCGTCCGCGAGCCCGACGGCATCCAGCTCGACGATCGTCCACTCGTCGCGGATCGACTCGCGCTCCGCGCGCACGAGGCCCGCGATGCGGCCCCCGCCCTCGTAGACGTACATGAGGTCGTTCGGGCGGAAGGCACCCAGCGGAAGCCGGAACAGGCTGAAGACCCCGATCGGCGGGCCGCTGACCGGCAGACCGAGCGAACGGGTCGCGGCGTCATCCGACTGGCACAGTCGCGACAGCTCGCCGAGCGCGGCGAGGTCGGTCAGGCGCGCGGCTCGGACCTTGCCCCCAGTACGCGGGGGTCGCGTCGCGGTCACGCGCGGCCGCCGATCAGCTGGGTCGTCATCGGGTCTGCGTCCGGCGGGTCGGGTGCGGTCGACGACCGGAGCCTTCGCCCGGGTCGTCATGCTCGGCGGCCATCGTCGCCACGAGCCGGTGGAAGCGCGTCTCGCCGGCGAGCTCCGGGTGGAACGACGTCGCCACGATGTTCCGCTCTCGGACGGCCACGATCCGCCCATCCTCCAGGCGCGCGAGAACGTCCACGCCCGGCCCGGTCCGATCGATGATCGGCGCGCGGATGAAGACGGCGTGGACCGGCGTGTCGCCCAGCACGTCTACCGTCAGGTCCGCCTCGAACGACTCGAGCTGACGCCCGAACGCGTTGCGCTCGACGGTCACGTCGAGCAGCGGCAGGATCGGCGGCTCACCGCCGGCGATCTCGCGCGCGAGGACGATCATCCCGGCGCACGTCCCGAAGATCGGCGCCCCAGATTCGGCGAAATCCATGATCGGCTGGCGCAGGCCCCAGCGCTCGATGAGCTGGCGCATCGTCGTGCTCTCGCCACCGGGCAGGATCAGGCCGCTGAGTCCGTCGAGGTCTGCTGGCACGCGCACGCGCACGCCCTCGACGCCGATGGCGGCGAGCGCGTCGAGATGCTCGCG